>JAJTEO010000021.1 GCA_021300395.1 Fluviicola sp.
AGATATTTATTTAAAAAACCATCTATTAGATTAAAATATATTAATACAATATTTATTATTAAGAAAAGTACATAATTTGGAATTGTCCTTAACCATCGTCTTATTAAAAAAGATTTAACATCTTTAAATTCGATTTTGTTTTTTACTATTATATTATTAATTATGATTTTACCAATCAAGAAACCACTTAATACAAAAAACAAATCAACCCCATCTATAATATAAATTGAATTAATAAAATTTTGATTTAAAAAAAAACTACTGTGAACAATTACTACTAGAATAATAGCGATGAATCGTATTAAATCTAAACCAAAATTTCGTTCATTATTCATCTTAATTGAATTCTATCTTAGAATGTACATTTTTCCAAATTCTTTTTTGAAATAGGTGTCTCCTTCTGTTGAACGATGTTCAATATCTTGTCCGTTTATTTGTGCTTTAACAGTATAAAGATAGACTCCATTCGCTAGTTTGTCGCCGAAATTATCTGTACCATCCCAAGAGTATTCAGTTATGTTTTTCCCAATATATATTGAACCTAATTCATCTTGTGTTATTTCTTTAACGACTTTACCTGAAACGTTCATGATTTGAATTAAAATTTTATCAGGAACTTCAGTTCCAGTTAATGTAAAGACAAATTTTGTTTTAGTACTAAATGGATTAGGATAGTTCATAAGATATGTTAAAGTTGAAGCATGAATTACTTCAAATGAAATTCTATAATCTAAGTCGCCTGATAAATTGCCACTTCTATCGGATCCTTGAACAAGAATAGAATATTTTCCATCTTTTGTGAAATTAGCAGGGTAATTTATTTTAAACTTTTTATTTTGAGGACTAGCTGGTGTCCATTGCATTATTGAATTACCATTCCCATCAGTGAAATAAATTCGTTTTTGATTTCCATCCGGATCAGTTAAATAAATAGCGAAAAGAGATGTGTCAGCATCATTTTCCATTATTAGATATGGGTTTTCATCTTTTAATGAAATTAAGATATCACTTTTAGGTGAAATAATATCACCATTTAAGATATGACGATTATTAAAAGTTACATCTAAAATTGGATTTTTGTCTTCACGGTTTACATAAAATGGAATTTGCAATAAATTATTGAAGTGTTGTTGCTCCGGTTGGTCTGTGACGAAAAGACTTCCGTTAACATATGGATTCACTTCCATCCAAAAGATGTTATATCCAGGAAGACCAGTGGTTGTGAATTCTATTGTGTCTCTGAAAGTTTCTCCAACGACCAAAGAATCTTGTCTATTATAAGAAATAGGATGTTTGTAATGATTTTCATCTTCTACCCAATAATTTACTAAAAGAGAATCCATATCTATACTGAATATATTTTTTATGTCTATGGCAAATTTTACTTTTTCTCCTTGTTCTAAAGTATCTCTATTTGGTAACCAGGTGTAATTATTTGAATTGTCAAGAGCTGCTTCTGGAAGTGGTGTGTATAAAACATGCCACCTGTCTGTTTGTGAAGGACTAAACAAAACAGTGTCTGTGTAATGTGATGATAATTTAATATATGGATATACACTAGCAGGTAATAAGTTGTTTAAATTTATTAAAGAATCATTTCTGCTAAAAATTGTATCTATTTCAAATTGTAATACTTTCGAAATATCGTACGCCTTAATATTAAGAACTGTGAAATCATTATTTATGATTATGTTATCTTCATATGGATCTTGTTTCCAGTAAACATTTCCCCAATTTTGAGCTGGACCAATTAATGTTGATGTTTCATAACCTTCATTTGTTGAACCTAACAAATCGGCTTTTAAACTGAAATCACTTAATCCATTAGAGAATTTTTCTTTAACAGTAGTTGTATCTCCTTTTTTACAGAAAAATATAAATGGTTCATTATTATGACCAGGTACAATGCTATCTGATCCTAAAGTGTTAAAGGTGTTATAGATATTTGGAGAAAGCGCGTCCCATAATCCAAATTGAGTACTAACAGGTGTGTAAATTAATAAATAATGGCCGTCAGGAACTTCATTTAATACCATGTTTTGAAAAGCATTTAATTGTGAAGTACTATTTTGTCTAAAAATAAAATATTTTTCTACTCTCGTTCTACATGAACCACAGCCATTGTTTGTATTCCCAAATTGATGATCAATATTTAATGGGGTGCATGAGCAACCAGGTGTTAATGTAGGACAGTTATATGTCCCCCATGATTCTAATTGATATGGATCAATTACAGCAACATGTATCGAAGGAGTTACTTGGCAAACGGCAAAATCTTGTCTTATAGAATTAATATAATATGCTAAATCAAATGCTATATAAGTTTTATTATCACATTTTAACTCTTTTAAATATGGTTCAAATAATTTTTCTCTTAGATTTCTATTATAGTTAATCCCACTAAACTCATTCCTTTTAAATTGAAAAAAGTGATCTTGGCCCCAACCAGTTTTACCAGGAATATATTGAAAAGATTGCTCTATCCAATTGGGAGAAGTTTCATTTATTGCTACTCTCCAAAAATATACCGTGCTATCTTGACAAACTAAAGGTGCTGAGTTATTATTTGAAACAAATTTCCAATTACTAGGATTTACCTGATGTACCCCTCCAGGTCCAGTAACTAATGCATATCTATATTCTGGACTATTGAATAAGTCAGTAGTATCAATTTCAAATCGGTAAGTATTGTTAGATGCAATAGGATTAATTGTAGATGCTATAAGTGTTATACTGTCATTAGGAACCACAGCAAAGTCGTATGGCATCACAGGAAGAATACCATCTATATTTATAAATAAACTTTTAGTAATCTGATTATTTACATTTTCATCAAATTGTTCAGTTATAAAGTTTGGAATGTCAGCTGATATAAAAAAAGTGTTGAGACCACTAGAAATATTAGCTTGTAGCGGAAAAAATAACTTAATTGTATCTTTGAAATTCAGGTGTGGGATTTTGAATGTGTAAATTGAATCAGTTGAACTTAAAGGAAAATCTCTTCTTACTTCTAATTGAAATGTATCGGTAACTGCCATGCCGAGGTTAGTTATTATAACATCCATTTCAATTTCACTGGTATTTAAACTAATGACTTCTGGTAAAAACGAAACATCCTCAACTTTTAATTCAATTTCTGGTTTTGGGAATGAATTTAATTTGATCATTGGATCACCGTTTAAAACCATTTGGGATGTTGTAGCTTCTAATCCTAAATTACTACTAATGCTATTCAAATAAACTATGTTTTTTTGAATCTGTTCACCTATAGTTTTTCCATAATTTTCAGTACTAAATTGATGGTATAATTCTGTTGAATACAAAGCTAAGGTGTTGGATAAACCTTTATAAACACTTGAAATGAATGCAATTGCTCCTGCATCTACTGCATTTACAAAATTTTCAGAATTTGAATATTGAGTATTGTAAATATCACCATTAAAACATGAATTCCCGAGAACTATAGGGTATTTATTAATATTATTCCATGTACTTGGATTGTCTAAATTGATTTCAAAACCACTTCCAGTTGGAGCTGAATGTCCAAAAAATGTCATTAATGAAACACCATTTTGAATTTTACTTTTTACATCATTTAGCACTTGAATATCTAATGGAAGAGTTGATGATTTATATACTCTAGTAACTTCACCTGCATAGTTTGCATTTTCGATTACATTTTCCATATCATTTAAATAACCTTGGAAAAGTGATTGTTGAGATGCATCAGTTCCACCACCTAAATGTAAAATTTGTTTCTGCCATTCTAGACCGGAAATATCAATTGAAAAAGTTGAGTCTTGTTGAAGTTCGTATGCTTTAATTTTCTTTAAATAATTTTTTAATTGGGTATTTGTCGTGACAGCAATCCTTCCTGTTGGAATTATTGGAGCCCAATTATTACCTTCTAATTTAGCTGTAATAGCTATATCACTGTTTGGCTGACCAAATGTAGGAATTAGATTTTGAGAATAATAAGAAGGATTTTGTCTAAAAATTTGTGCAGTTGAACTATTTGCATTTATGTACCCTGAAGAAAGTGCTTTTCCAAGCATGAACAAACCGACTGGTTTTATGGAGGCATTATTGTATATGAAGTGAGCAAATCTTCTAATACCATTTATATGCTTGTTGATACCTCCTCCAAATTGAAGATATAACTCATCTATGTTAGCTAAAATAACATTGTAATGACCACCCGGCACTGAGTTTCTATAATCAGCATATTCTAAAGATGCCGAATCTAACTTTTGATGATAAATCATTAAAAGAGCACCATCAGCACTAAAAGAAGGATAGTTTGTAAATAAACCAGTTCCATTCACTGGAGTTAAAGTTGTCAAACTAGAAATTGTATTCAAGTTTTGATAAACAACTTTTTGTTCTTCATTTGATGAATTATTAGAAATTAAGGTACTATAAAAGCTTGTATTATTAGTTAAGCTTATTTTTTTAGGACTGTCTCCAAAGACAAATATTATTGGATTGTTGAAATTGACATTTGTAAAATCCAATCTTATTTTATTCTCAAGTGGGTTGTTTTTGATATTAAAAATTGAAAAGGAACTATTTTCTAAACTGGGTGATTTAGGATATTTTATAGACCAATAATTTAGTGCTTGAAAATCGGTAACAGCGCCTTGATCATTGATCATCATCCATTTTAAACTAGTCGATCCATTATTCAATTCTGATACAGGAAATGTTGTATTTGAATAAATTTGTCTCCAACCGGTAACTATTTCGTCATGTAAAACATAATTATTATTTCCTATTTGCCATTTAGTATGATGATTTCCAATGCCTGTATAATTAGCATTTGATTTTGTGACCGAAATACCGTTAAATATAGCATCAGGAGCATCACTTCCAGTATAAAGTGAGCTAGTATTTGCAGATAAATTTAACGTCGTTCCAGAACTGTATTGACCACTTCCCCAACCTTCACCTGGCATGTAAAAAGAACTAGACTCATCATCTTCTCTTTGACCCTCGTTAAAAACAGATGTATAAGAAGTTTCAATTTTTTGTAATATGAAGTTGGAAGGTGTGTAGTTATTGAAGTCGGTATCATTTTCAATAATAAATCTTGAGTTATTCGTTAAATTATTCCAAGTGAAAAAATACTGTAATGTATCATTGAATAAACTATAAGCAGGATTTCCAATATCAGTTGGGTTTTCATATAAAGTTGAATCTAACCAACCGCTGTTTCTTTCTGCAAAAAATAAGATATAATCCCCTTGATGTAAAGTGTCATCTCCACCATCTTCAATGAAAAGAGGTACTTCTTTTTCTTTTCCAAAAATTTGTAAGTTTTGTGATGAAAGAGAAGTGATAGGGATTCCTGCATTCGAAAGGGCTGTAAAATCTAATTTGTAAATCCCAGTTTGAACGATGTTGAATTTGTAATATTTTTGATTGTATTGAATCCATTCGTTTCCATATGTTTGTGAATATGAAAAATGAACAGTAAATAATAAAGTAATAAGTAGCAGTATCCTCATAATTATTTAATATTATTTGGCTTATCTAATTGTATTCTTAGTGAAATGACATGTGAATATAAAGCAACGGAAGCATCACCAATATCTGTGAATGCATAATCCAAACTAAAGTTCTTAATATTTAAACCAACACCAATACTCGGTTGTATGTTTAGTTTCTTTTCTTTATCAATTGTTTGTATGTACTGAATATTTGAAATACCTGCTCTGATTGCTACATATTTTTTAAATCCAAATGTGACTCCCATGTGAGGATCGATTGAGAATACATTTGACTTGATAAGTGTGTTTCTTCTTCCATCAGTAGAAAGATCAAAATTTATTTCGGTCGTATTGTAAAATCCTTTTTTTCCTAGTTCAAACCTTCTGTATCCACCGAAAATAAATTTAGGTAATGTTAACTCTAATCCATTTTCTGGAATTTCATTTCCTGTTTGAGTAAAAACTTCTTTGGTTTGAGAGTCTAATGTGAAAATCCAAGCATTAAAAGTTGAAGTGACGTCTCTTGCCATAATACCGAATTTCCATTTGTTTTCAATATGATACTGAACACCTCCATCTATACCAAATCCCCACGATTTGGCAAATTCTCCTACTTTTCGGTGAATTATTTTAAAATTTCCTCCTACACTAAGTCCTGGGATTTTTAATTTACGTGCATACGAAAACAGGAAAGCATAATCTGCTGCTGAAAAAGAAGTTATTTTAGAATAATTAATATTTCCTTGTTGATCAATTAGTTGGGTTGTGTTTGGGATGTTGTCTACGGCAAATCGAAGGGCAGAGAAGCCCATTGTACTATTGCTGTCTATCGAATGTGCTAAACCCAGGTAGTCATATTTTGCAATGCCTGCAAAGTATTCGGAATGCATAATTCCAACATCTAACCACTTATCTATATTTGTTAATCCAGCTGGATTCCAGTAGCCTGAATTTACATTTCCAGTTTGAGCAACATTTGCATTTCCAACACCTAAAGCATCGGCTCCAATTCCAATTGATAAAAATTCATTTGAATATTTTGGTGCAACCTTATCACTTTGTGAAAAAGCAACAAAACTGAAGCAAAAGAACAGAATAGTATTTGAAAATAAAGTTAATTTGTACATTTTAAAATCTTTTTTGTCTCTCAATAACAAAGTTTTTAAGAAAAAATTGTGTTCTTTGTTCAATTGTTTATGTAATAGTAGACGTAAAAATATAGAAATAGTACGAAAACTTAGTTAGAATTTTTTAAAATATTAATAAAATGTTTAACATACCAAATATTGTAACTGCTTCAAATTTACTTTCAGGTATAATTTCAATTATTTTATCTCTTTCGGGAAGAATTGATTTAGCTCCATTTGCAATTTATTTAGGTGCTGTTTTTGATTTTTTTGATGGGTTTTTGGCTAGAAAACTAAAAAAAACTGGAGAATTGGGTAAGCAATTAGATTCATTAGCTGATATGGTTACTTTTGGAGTTGCACCAGGTGTATTTATGTTAGTTGTTCTTGTTATTTCTATTGATTTAATTTATAATTCAGGATCAACGATAATTATAAACAATTTTCCTGAATACGTAAATTATGTCTTGACAAATTGGAAAAATGCTGTTTTTTACAATGTTCCAAATGATTTTGATTCGTTGTTAAAATATTTACCTTTTATTGCGCTATTCATACCTTTTATGTCAATGTTCAGGTTAGCTAAATTTAATATAGATTTACGTCAAACAGAATCTTTTATTGGATTGAATACTCCTGCTAATACAATATTTTTCACAACTTTCCCATTAGTTTTAGCAACTGAATATGGTGTTGATTTTTATAAAGATAATTTAGTTTTTTATATGTTTCAACCATCTTTTTTGGTGCCTTTAATTGGTTGTATGTCGATGATGTTAGTTTCTGAATTGCCAATGTTTTCACTGAAATTCAAACATTTTAAATGGAAAGGGAATCAATTGAGATTCATATTCTTAATAAGTTGTGGATTATTAATTTCATTTTTATTGGTTTGGTCTATTGCATTAATTGTACTTTTGTACATGATTTTATCATTAATAGAAAATAAGTTTTTAAATAATATACAAAATGAAGTTCAAAGCTGAAATTGATGTAATGCCGTTAGATGCATTGTTAGACCCACAAGGAAAAGCAGTTACAAATAGTATGAGTAACATTGGTTTACCGGAAATTAGTGGTGTGAGAATTGGTAGACATATCCGTTTATTTGTTGAAGCTGCATCTAAAACTGAAGCTGAACAAAAAGTAGAAGAGTCTTGTAAAAAATTACTTTCTAATCAAATTATGGAAAGTTATGTGTATTCTGTTGTAGAAGCATAATTAAATTTTTTTAATGTTTTAAATGGATTTACTAATTTTAGTGAATCCATTTTTTGTTTTATGAATATAGGGAATAGAGTAGGTTATCAAATATTATCTGGAGGTGATTCAACTTTTCAAACCTTTAATCCAAGATTGAATAGCTTTAATCAAATAAATGTTTTTGAGGCAACAGACGAAGAGATTTTATTAGCTGTTGAATTAGCCGAAAATGCTTTTTATGAATTTAGTAAAATTTCAGGATTCAAAAAATCACTTTTTTTTCGTGATATAGTTCAATTAATAGAAAGTAAAGAGCTTGAATTATATGAATTATATTGTTCTGAATCTGGATTGGATCAAACGAGGGCAAAAGTTGAGCTTACAAGAACTAAAAATCAGATATTAAATTTTGCAACATTAATTGCTTCTGATGAGTGGCGATTTTGTTCTACTGAAATTGCTGATGAAAATAGGATTCCTTCTAAGCCTGAATTGATAAAAGGATTATTTCCTTTAGGGCCTGTTGTTGTGTTTGGAGCGAGTAATTTCCCATTTGCTTATTCTACAATTGGTGGCGATTCGATTTCTGCACTAGCAGCTGGATGTCCTGTTGTTTTTAAGTCACACCCACTTCATGCAGGCACTGGAGATCTAATGGCAAAGATTGTAATTGAGGCAGCTTTAAAAAATGGTATGCCAGAGGGAGTTTTTTCAAATTTGAATTCCAATGATTATTCCTTAGGTGAAAAATTAATTGAAAATCCAAAAATAAAAGCAATTGGATTTACGGGTAGTATTAATGGCGGAAAAGCAATAATGAGATTAGCTCAAAAAAGAGAGGAACCAATACCTGTTTTTGCTGAAATGGGTAGTTCGAATCCTGTAATTATCTTACCCTCAGTTTTAAGAGATTCAGCAGAGCTTTGGTCTGTTAATCTATCAAATTCTATCACAAATAGTGCAGGGCAATTTTGTACAAAACCTGGTTTACTTTTTTTTGTTAAAGATGAATTCAGTTTGAAATTTATTGAGCTGTTAGTTAAGGAGGTTGAATCAAAAGATTTTCAGTGTATGTTAAGCTCTTCTATGTGTGATAATTATAATAGATTGCTTAATGAAAGAGAGGGTTTTGTAAAATTAAATTCTAAACAAGGAGAGGTTAAAGCTAATTTTGCAAAACCTACAATTGGTATTTGTAATTCATCTATTTTTTTAGAAAATGAATTTCTTGCTGAAGAAGTGTTTGGTCCTTTTTCTTTAATTGTTGAATGTGAGAATCTTGATTCATTAAGAAGATGTGTCAGCTCTTTGAAAGGACAGTTGACAGGAACTATTCTTAGTAATTCAAATAAAGAATTGACGGAAACAGGAATAATAGATTTGCTTCAGTTAAAAGTAGGTAGAATGATCTTTAATGGCGTTCCAACTGGAGTTGAAGTAGTAGAATCAATGCAGCACGGAGGTCCTTTTCCTTCGTCGTCTGAAAGCCAAACTACAGCTGTAGGTTTAGATGCAATTTATCGATTTGTTCGTCCAATTTGTTTTCAGAATTACAATCATGAATTATTACCAGAATTTTTAAAATAATTTACTTTAGGACACGTCTTTAATAAAATATATAAAAAAAACAAGATTGAAATAGGCCATAGAATAAAATCTATGTCTAAATTTGTGTAATTATTAGGATTCAAAACAAGAACAGATGTCAGAACAAATAGAAAAACCAAAAAGTAATAATGCAGCATTCATGGCAATAATTTTATTGTTGTTAATTGGAATGGGAGCAATGGCTTATTTGTGGTCTTCAAAAAAATCAGAATTAAATGATTGTAGCAATGCAAACACTTCTTTGAAGGCTGATATGGATGGTATGAATCAAATGATGGAAGGTTATGTTGGTAATATGTCAAATGATCTGAAAAAAGATTTCCAAAGTATGTTAGATACTTATGATGCATTAAAAGAGAAAGATGCGAGTAAGGCAGATAGTATCAATAAGCAAAAAGAAAAAATCCTTGGTTTAATGAATGATTTAGATCAAGCTAAAAGAAGTGGAAGATTAACAGCAAGAACAATTGCCCAATTAAGACGTGAAAACGAAACACTTCGTAATATTATGAAAAGTTATGTTGTTCAAATTGATTCACTGAATACGTTGAACATTAAATTACATTCTGATTTAGATCAAACTACAAATCAATTGAATACTACAACTGCTGAGAAAGAAGAGTACAAGAAAGAAGCAGAACAAAATGCGGAATTGGTTAAGAAAGGATCTAAACTACAAGCATTATCAATTTCAACAACAGGTTTGAGAATGAAATTGAATAATATGCCGGAAGCAACAAATAAAGCGCGTAGTTGTGTTCAGATAAAATCAAGTTTTACAATTTCTGAAAATACAATCACATCTTCTGGTAAAAAAACAGTCTATCTACAAATTATTGATCCAGACGGAAAAACATTACAATCACGTTCAAGTAATACGTTTCAAACAGATGCTGGAGCAATTGCTTATTCGGACAAGAAAGATATTGACTACCAAAACGCAAGTATTGATATGTCGATTTTTTATGACTTACAAGGCGCAGATGCTTTGAAAGGTAATTATAAGGTTAAGATCTATTGCGATGGAATGCAGATTGGTTCTGATAGTTTCACGTTAAAATAATCTTTTTAAAAATTTAGGTTAATGGTTAATTTATTTATTGCAAATCTTGATTGGGAAATAACTTCTGAGGATTTGATGGCTACTTTTTCATCTTTTGGAACTGTAACTTATGCACACGTAGTGTATGACAACGCAACAAAAAAATCGAAAGGTTTTGGTTATGTTGAAATGGATGATACGGATCATGCAATTAATGCTATAAATGCATTAAATGGTTTTGAAATTAATGGTCGTAAGTTAGATGTGAAAATTGCATCTCCAAAAACAAATAGACCTGCAAAAAAGCCAGTTGTAGCAAAAGAGAAAAAACCATTCGTTAAGAATAATAACTTCAATAAAGGGCCTAGAGAAGGTGGAGCAAGTAGAAGTTTTTCGAAACCTTACAATAATCGTAAAGACGAAGGGACTAAATAAAATAGTTATATAAAATTTAAAAAAGGGAAGCAATTGTTTCCCTTTTTTAATGTCATAAAATTTAATTTTATATTTGCATCAAAAATAAAGATATGTCAGAAGCTATGAATCAAGGTCATGTTGACTTTACTATAAATGAAAAAGGGATTGCTACAATCGAGTTTGGACATCCAATGAGTAATTCTTTACCAGGTAAAATTTTACAGAAATTAGCTCAAACAATAACTGATTTAGGAAATGATTCATCAGTAAAAGTGATTGTTTTAAAATCTACAGGAGATAAAGCGTTTTGTGCTGGAGCAAGTTTTGATGAGCTAATTCAAGTAAAAGATTTGGCTGTTGGAAAAGTTTTCTTTTCAGGTTTTGCAAATGTAATTAACGCGTGCCGTAAATGTCCAAAGTTAATCATTGGAAGAGTTCAAGGAAAAGCTGTAGGAGGAGGTGTTGGTATCGCTGCTTCTGTTGATTATTGTTTTGCAACAAAGAAAGCAGATGTTAAATTGTCAGAATTAGCTGTAGGAATTGGTCCATTTGTAGTTGGACCAGCGATCGAACGAAAAATGGGGTTGTCAGCAATGAGTCAACTAGCTATTAATGCTTCAGAATGGCGTCCAGCGGATTGGGCTTACAGAAGAGGTTTGTATGCTGATTTATTTGAAACAGTTGAGGAAATGGATGTTGAAATTGAAAAATTAGCAACTACATTGTCTAAATCTAACCCTGAAGCAATGAAAAAGTTGAAAGATATTTTTTGGGAAGGAACAGAAAATTGGGATCAATTATTAGTAGAAAGAGCAGAAATAAGTGGAACTCTAATTTTGAGTGATTTTTCTATAAATGCGATAAATTTTTTCAAATCAAAATGATGGATTTCATAGAAAAGAGAGAAAAATGCAATAATATTTCAATCTTTTTTAAAAATCAGTTGTTAATAAAACTTAGAAATCATATCTTTGCACCCCCAAATTAGGGGAATTGTCTTATTTAATTAATAAATATTGTGGATACATTAAGTTACAAAACTGTCTCTGCTAACAAGGAAACTGCTGATAAGCAGTGGTTTGTAGTAGATGCTGAGGGCCAAACAGTTGGTCGTTTAGCTAGTAAGGTAGCGAAAATCATTCGTGGTAAACACAAAGTGAATTTCACACCTCATGCTGACTGTGGTGATAACGTTATCGTTATCAATGCAGAAAAAGTATCATTTTCAGGTACTAAATTGGTGAACAAAGAGTACATGCGTTACACTGGATACCCAGGTGGACAACGTTTTACTTCTGCTGAAGAAATGTTAAGAAAGCACCCAACTCGTTTGATCGAAAAAGCGGTTAAAGGGATGTTGCCTAAAAACAAATTAGGAAATCAGTTATTCACGAATTTAAAAGTATACGTTGGAACTGAGCACAAACAAGAAGCTCAAAAACCAACTGTTTTAAATCTTGATACATTTAAATTATAATTATGGAAGTAATTAATTCATTAGGAAGAAGAAAAACTTCTGTTGCTCGTGTTTACTTGTCAAAAGGAACGGGTGCAGTTGTCGTAAATAAAAAAGATGTTAAGGAATTTTTTCCTGTAGACGTTCTTCAAGCTAAAATCAGAAGACCATTCGAATTAACAGATACTTTAGGTCAATATGATGTTAAAGTAAATGTTTTTGGTGGTGGTATCAATGGTCAAGCAGAAGCTATCCGTTTAGGAATTGCTCGTGCTTTGGTTAAAGTAGCAGAAGAAAACAAAACATTATTAAAAGCTGAAGGTTTAATGACACGTGATCCAAGAATGGTAGAACGTAAAAAACCAGGTCAACCGAAAGCTCGTAAAAAATTCCAGTTCTCGAAACGTTAATATTTTTTGGCGGTTGTTTAGTATCCAAATTTCAGAGTACCTGTCAGTCAAATGACTGATCCCTTTGAGATTGATTACTAAAGGAACGTAAACAATTTAAACTTATTAAATATGTCAAAAGTAACTTTTGAACAATTATTAGAAGCAGGTGCACACTTTGGTCACCAAAAAAGAAAATGGAACCCGGCAATGGCGCCGTATATCTTTGAAGAAAAAAAAGGTATCCATATCATTGATTTAAATAAGACAATTGCACATCTTGATCAAGCGTGTGCGGCAATGAAACAAATTGCTAAGTCGGGTAAAAAAGTTCTTTTTGTTGCTACAAAAAAACAAGCTAAAGAAATCATCACTGATAAAGTGAAAGAGTTAAACATGCCTTTCGTTACTGAAAGATGGACAGGTGGTATGTTAACTAACTTCCAAACGACAAGAAAATCAATTCGTAAAATGACTACGATTGATAAAATGAAAACGGATGGTACTTGGGAGACATTGAATAAAAGAGAGAAATTATTCAAAACTCGTACAAGAGAGAAATTAGAGAAAAATTTTGGATCTATCGCTGATATGACTCGTCAACCAGCTGCTATTTTCATCGTTGATATCTTAAAAGAGCATATTGCATTAGCTGAAGCAAAAAGATTAGGTATTCCTACTTTCGCTATGGTTGATACAAACTCTAATCCACGTTTAGTTGATTTCCCAATTCCTTCTAATGATGATGCTACGAAATCTATCGCAGTTGTATTAGAAGCAATTACAGGAGCAATTAAAGAAGGTTTAGAAGAGCGTAAAAACTCTAAAGATAAAACTGATTCTGACGAAGAGGCTGCTCCAAAAGCTGCTAAAACAGAAGAAGTAGCTGCTTCAGGTGAGGCACAAACAAAAGAAGATTAATTTTTAAATAATTTTTAGCTATGGCAATCACAGCTTCAGAAGTAAATAAATTACGTCAACAAACAGGTGCAGGTATGATGGACTGCAAAAATGCGTTAGTTGAAGCAAATGGAGATTTCGAACAAGCAGTCGATATTTTACGTAAAAAAGGTCAAAAAATCGCTGCTAAACGTGGTGAAAATGAGGCAAAAGAAGGTGTAATTTTCGCTCAAACAAATGGAGAAGGAAGCACAGGTATCATTTTAACATTGAACTGTGAAACTGATTTCGTTGCGAAAAATGAAAACTTCAGAAACTTTGTTCAATCAATCGTTGATGTTGCTTTGACAAATTTACCAAATACAGTTGAAGAGTTATTAGCATTGTCTTATGATGCAAAATTAACTATTGAAGATAAAATTACTGAGCAAATTGGTGTTATTGGTGAAAAATTAGTTATCTCTGGATATTCTAAAGTTTCTGCTAACAAAGTGGTTTCTTACAACCACCCAGGAAACCAATTGGCTACTTTAGTTGCTTTAAATAGTAATTCTAATGATGCTGAAGAAGCAGGGAAACAAGTTGCAATGCAAGTTGCTGCTATGAATCCAATTGCTTTAAACAAAGACGGAGTTGATGCTCGTACAATTGAGCGTGAATTAGAAGTTGGAAAAGAATTAGCTATCCAAGAAGGTAAACCAGCTGAAATGGCTGAGAAAATCGCTCAAGGTAGATTAAACAAATTTTTCCAAGAAAGTACTTTGTTAAGTCAACAATTTATTAGAGATAATAAAGTGACTGTAGAACAATTTTTAGCTACTGCTGAAAAAGGTTTAACAATTACTGAATTTAAACGTTTTTCTTTAAGCTAGTCTTAAATAAAATAATTTGAAAGGCTGAGTCATTTGATTCAGCCTTTTTTGTTTAATAGTACATTATTAATAATCTTCTTTTCACTAAAAAAACGTTTCAATATTGCTACTTACAGTCTAAAATAGTTATATTTGCACCGTCTCAAAAACACGAAAAATGAAATATAACCGTATTCTTTTAAAGCTTAGTGGTGAATCACTTATGGGTGATAAACAATTTGGAATTGATAATAATCGTCTAAATAATTATGCTGAAGAAATCAAAGAAATTCGTGATTTAGGTGTAGAAGTAGCAATTGTAATTGGTGGTGGAAATATATTCAGAGGTGTTCAAGCTGAACAAGGAGGAATGGATCGAACTCATGGAGATTACATGGGAATGTTAGCAACTATGATAAATAGTATGGCATTACAAGCCGCTTTAGAAAAAGTAGGTGTTAGTACTCGTTTACAATCTGCAATTGAGATGAAGGAAATAGCTGAACCTTTTGTAAGAAGAAGAGCTGTTCGTCATTTAGAAAAAGGTCGTGTTGTAATTTTTGGAGCTGGAACAGGTAATCCTTTCTTTACAACTGATTCTGCAGCATCATTAAGAGCAATTGAAATTAATGCTGATGTGATTTTAAAAGGAACTCGAGTAGATGGAATTTATACAGCAGATCCAGAAAAAGATAAGTCAGCAACTAAATATGAAACTATAAGTTTTGACGATGTTTTCCAAAAAGATTTGAGAGTTATGGATATGACTGCAATTACTTTATGTAAGGAAAATAATCTACCAATTATTGTTTTTGATATGGATACTCCAGGTAATTTAAAACATTTAATGGAAGGAAATAAAGTTGGTACAATAGTAAGTTTGTAATCGAAAAGTTAATAGAGATGACAGAAGATTTGATAATGATTTATGATGATTTTAAAAGTTCAGGTGTAAAAACATTGGATCATTTAGATTTTGAATTAGCAAAAATCAGAGCGGGTAAAGCTTCACCTAGTATGTTACAAGGTGTAATGGTTGAATATTATGGGACAATGACTCCGATTACGAAAGTAGCAAATGTTGGAACCTTAGATGCTAGAACAATTACTATTCAGGCATTTGAAAAAAATATACTTAATGATATCTCAAGAGGTATAATCAATGCGAATTTAGGATTTGCTCCTCAAAATAATGGGGAAATGTTAATTATTAATGTGCCGCCATTAACAGAAGATAGAAGAAGAGATTTAGTTAAGCGATCTAAGTCTGAAGGTGAAAATGGAAAAGTGATTATTCGTAATCACCGTAAAGATGCCATGGATATGATTAAAGATCTAAAAAGTGATGGTCTTTCTGAAGATATGGTGAAAACAGCGGAAACTGAAATTCAAAATATTACGAATTCATTTATTAAAAAGATTGATGATTTAATAGATGTTAAAGAAAAAGAAATTATGACAATATAGTCATAATGAACTTGTAAATAAAAAGGAGATCAATTGATCTCCTTTTTATTTACTCATTACTTTTATTTCTACCCTTCTATTTGCCTGTTCTTCAAAAGCAAATTGAGGTTTTGGATAAATGGGTTTTGTATTTCCAAAGCCAATAGAAACCATTCGATCTTTATTTATTCCATTTTCAGAAAGATATATTAAAACTCTTTTAGCACGAG
>JAJTEO010000022.1 GCA_021300395.1 Fluviicola sp.
AGAACTGAAATAAGCATTTTGATTCAATGAATCAACGATATACAACATATCATCAGAAGGTGTTGATATTGCGAAATCCATGTTTTCAGCCGGACCAAATGAATTTGTTTCTGGATTAAATTTAGAACGAAAAACGTCATATCCTCCCATGGAGTTATGACCTTTAGAACTAAAATACAAGAAGTTATCTGCTGCATGATAAAAAGGATAATCCTCATCATATTCAGTATTTACACCGCCCGTTACTTTTTGAGGTTGTCCCCATTCACCTGTAGGAAGTTTTCTTCGAATGTAAATGTCTTTTCCAGTTTTTTCATCATCTCCATAACTAGAGTAATAAAAAATGTCTTTCGTTTTTGGAAAATGAATTAAAGGTGTGTGTTCTTTCTTTTTATCTACTTTACTTTGAAAATCCGTAGTCACCAAAAAAGAACCTCCAATATTTTGAAGATTATATAAACGAAAAAACTTATCTAATTCAATTTCAGTTTTCTCTTGAACAATTAAATCAGTGAAAGCGGTAATTAAACGTTTTCCATTTTCACACATTTCAATTTGACGATCTGCTTCTAAATTCTCATCAATGTTAGAACCTGCTTTCGTTTTATACTTCGTATAATTTGCTATAGCTTCTCCAAATTGATAATTCAAATGTTGCGCCCTTCCTAAATAATAAAATGCTTTAGCGTCAACTGTTTCACTTGTAACAGCATAATTTAAATATTTAAATGCTTCTAATTTTTTATTCGATGAAAAAAGTAAACATGTACCGTAGTGATAATTAATATTATAATCTCTAGGATTACTCGTTAATAACTTTAAATATAAAGGTGTAGCTTCAACAAATTGTTCTTTATCAAACAATTTATCTGCTTGAACTTTCATTTCTTCAACCGTTTGACCATACACATTCGATGATAGAAACGAACCAATGAAGAATAAAAATAGGAGTATATTTCGTAGCACTTCTTTCTAAATATTTATTTTATTGCAAAATGCATTATCTTTTAAATAAGTACATCTTACTTTCATTTCCGTTCACTAATCGTACCATATTTTTTCTATGAGCAATAATTACAGCAAAGCTTAATATGACACTAAACGTATTTAACCATAAAGAAGTTTCCGAAAAGACAAATTTTATAATAATTGGAAATGAAAACGAAGCAACGATTGCTCCTAAAGAAACGTAATTACCAATAATAAAAACGATCAAAAATAAACCTAAACATATAGAAGCTGCGAGAGGATGAATACCAAAAATAACTCCTAAAGATGTTGCAACTCCTTTACCTCCTTTGAAATTTGCAAATACTGGAAATACATGCCCTAAAACAACAACGATTGCAGATACAATCTGAATTTGAATCAAAACATCATTTTCAATTTTATTAAATAATACCAAATGGGGTAAAAAAACAGCCAAAAAACCTTTTAATACGTCAATTGATAGAACAATTATTCCAGGTTTTTTACCTAATACTCTAAAAGTATTTGTAGCTCCAGCATTTTTACTACCATGTTCTCTAACGTCTAAATTATACCAAGCTCTTCCTACCCAAACTGCGGTAGGTATAGAGCCTAGAATATATGCAATACATCCAAAAAGTAAGAAATTCATCTTTTATTCTCCTCCAAATAATCTTAAAAATTTACTCAAATATATACGTTGAGTACTCATCTCGTATCTATAATTTTTTGCTTTTCTCTTGTCTTCTTTAATCGCATTAACAGAAGCTTCAAGTTCAGTATCCCCTGTAATAACTCGTAGGGTACCATCTTTTTTCTCCATAGAATAATCAAAGTAATAATCTCTTCCACCTGGAATATTTATGTATAATCCAAATTTATCTCCACCACTACCAGAATATATCTGTTGAAAAAATGCTTTCAAAGGTACAATTTTCATGACAGGTTTTTCATACATATTCAATAATACTGCTTCTTCTTCAACAGAGATAATTCCTTTTTCTTGCATTTTAGGATCATCATAAGATGAAAGTTTAACGCCCGTTAGAGTTATTGTAGCTTCTAACTCTGAAGGTAATTTTGAAACCTCACCTTTTAAAGTGAAATCAGATTTAATTTTATCAGCTGTTTTACGATCTGTCCATTGAACCAATGCTTCCTCTAGAGTTGTATTACTCAATTCCATTGGTTTCAATCCTTCCACTGCATTTATTTTAGTCGCAACAGATTCCATTAAACCTTTATCAAATGGAAAGAAATATCGAATTGTTGCATTAATAGATGTTTTACTAGTATTTTGATCATAATTAACATAACCAACTGCATCGATTTTTGGAACATCACCAAAATCCATCCCGAAATTAATAATACCATCTCCATTCATTGAACAACTTTCAGTATGAAGTGCAATATAATTTCCTTTTTCAGATCTATTCAATAATTTAGCTTTAGAACTAATTTGGAATTCACTTGCATCAGCATTGTATTGAAGTAATCCACTTGCCGTCATAGCTGCAGGATCAGATGAATTTTGTAATGGAGATAAGAATGTTGGGTATAATTTTATACTATCCAACGCTCTAGAATCTCTCCAAATAATTCCTGAAGTAATCGTTTTCCCATCAACACTTTTCATGTCAGCATCAATTGGAATTTGAATGTTGTCTGGGTCAATTTTCGCACTGAATGCAATCCAAGCTCTTGGGAATTTATCACAAGCGTGATTCATTCGAGTTGCACCAGTAAAGATAATTGTTGGGATTGCAGCTTTTACTGTAATGTCTCCATAATAATCAAATTGCTTACTTAAGTAAAACTTAGCATCTTCAGCAATTTTACCTCTTGCTTCCGTTTGTTCCGTTGAATCTAAGAAAATACGATCCATCGTAAAATTCGTCAACATACTATCTCTATCATAATATGGATATATACCTTTTCCTGAATACATTCTCCTTGCTGTAATCGAAAGATCACATTTTAAGAATGTATGGTACTGTGTAATATAATTGGCTACAATTTTCGCATTTGTCAAAGGATCCATTTTAGCCTTTTTACGAATGGTCAATTTCATACTATCTGGATAAATTCGAGCATCGGCAACATCTATAAATTCTACTTTTGAACAATAAATTGTTTTATCTAAAAGACTAAAAAATGCTTTTGGCGCTCTAAATTGAAGTGAATCTTGCTTTGGATGAACAGAGTAGAAATTTGGACCTACTAAATTTAAATCATTATCTGCAAGCGCTTCTTCACCTGAGTTTGTTTCAATTTCAATAGATTCTTTATCCATTAACCAATTTAATTTATCCATTTTACAGATATATTGGTTTGTAGGAAACGAAACAAGTGAAGTTCCATCATTAGAAATAAATTCACCTCTTCTTTCAGCAAATGAAATATGAGATTTTACATTTGAAGATTTAAAGGCCATTTCATCCTCTCCTTCTTCTGCATGTGTGTTTTTCAAATCAAACTCAGCTGTATCAGCGTCAATATCCCAACGTTTAAATTTAAAATCGAAAGAGAAGATTTGAGCCGTTTTCATGTCAATAGTTCCTTTACCTCTTAAACCTTCTGCTCTTACGAAAGCAATACCACTTAATTTAGCTTCACCTTTGAACATTGCTAATTCATTTCTAGCAGTTGAAGCCGCTTTCAATAAATTATTCTTTGGTATATAAGTGATATATGCTTCTGCACAAGTAACATCTGGGAATTGTATACCAGCCTCAACAGGTTTATTAACAAATTTCGCCAAACCAACGCATGAATCAGGTAAGAATGTAAAAAGATTTAAAGAAGTCGACGATGATTCAACGAAATCGATTTGTCCTGCTCCTTGTAATCCATTATTTGAAAGAATGATTTTGTTATCATACTTCGCTTTTGTACCATAAAATTCGTAACCACCAGGAGCAGCTTTTGTAGAGAATCCAAATGAATAATCAGGCATGATTGTTAAATTCTGTTTAATCTTAGGAAATATCCCTGCTGATGTTAACTCACCAATTACTTTAAAATCTTTCTCGTAAAAATTATCTAAACTATCAATGTCAAAAGGGAATACAGTGTAATAGAAACGAGTACTATCGTAAGACCCTCTCATAATTGCTTTAGAATTATAATACACAAAAGAGTTTTTTACGGATTTTAATTTCGGAAAATCCGTGATTTTTTTATTAACTCCAGAACGATTCGTTGGATCATCTACAAACAATTCACCTACAATTCCAGAAATACTACTCGTCATACCAATAGGTTTTTTACCATCTTTTTCAGAAAGTGGCATAACCCTAAAAGTTGATTTATCTGTTTTCAATAAAACAATTTTAAAATCTTTATAAACGAAAATTGAATTTATTGCATCAATTTCCATTTTACCAGAGTTAATCCATCCAGAAAACTCAAAGTTTCTGTCTTTTTTAATTGTCACCTCATTTTTAGCTGGGAATACAATTGTATTTTGTGGTTCTGAAATACGAACGAAATCAACTGCCGTTGCATAGATATCTAAAGAAGATAAACTAATTGTAGCAAAGTTTTTCATCATTCTTCGCTTTTCAGTTTTTTCTAAGTATTCTTGTTTTACAGCTTGGAGGTATGCATCATTTTTAATCTGTTCATCCGTATAACCTTTCAATTCTTTAGGCTTAAAATCACAAATAAAAACAATGTTGTCAAAATCTTTATTACCAGCCTTAAATTGAATATAATTCATGGTTTTCTTATTTACAGTAACCATTTTAGTCTCAGTATCATAAGAAATAAAACCATATGTAGACAAATCTAACATCAAAGATTTAGCTTGTTCTACCGTTTTATTTAATGCTGATGCTAACTTCCCTTCAGTCATAGTATATTCATCATATTTATAGCAATATTTTGAAATTGCTACAAGTGGATGAACAGCTTCCATACCTTGAATATAATCATACAATTTTTCATCAAAATAATTTTTCGATTCCAAACGTGCAATTCGTTGTTCTTGAGAAGTTCCGATTTCATATGTAATGTTCAAATCACTTGTTTCAGTATTCCAAGTTAACTTAGGCATATACATATCCAATTGATGATATGAATCTTCAAATGGTGACTGTCCGATACCAGATTTTGTTCTAGCCATTTCAACCATTTTCTTATCTAAATCATAAGAAAAATCAACACCTGGATGAGAAATAGAATCGGTCACATTGAAAACCATTTTAATACCAGTTGAGGCAGAAGTTATCCTTCTTGGAGCAATCGTAAACTGCTGTGAACTTGCATAAATAAATGGTTTAGCATTTCTATAAATAATAATTTTGGCTGGAGCTGTTGGAAAACCAATTCCTACGAAACTACTACCTTCCAAGGAGAAACCACCTTCATAATCTACATCAGGACGAATATTTTTAATTGGTAAACGACTTTCATAAGAAACAAATTGAGGATAAATTTTATCCATTTCTCTATTGATTTTCTGAGCTCTATCGGTTAGTTTACCTTTAATTGAACGATTAAAATATGGTGTCTTTAACGTTACAGAATCAGCCGTAAAAGTTGCTGTCTTTAATGAGATTTCATATTTAGAAAGTGTCGCATAAGTCTCAATTTTAGATAGCCCTACCTTTTCCCAGTTTAATACACCACCGTTACCTTCCCATTTTCTTAAAATAGGATCGTATATACCAGCTGTTGCCATAATTACCAAACTATCAATAAATGGTTGTTTATCTTTAGTATCTGAATCTCTATTTTCTACTCTACAAGCAAGTGTACCATTAATAAATCTAATAAATGGTTTATCTGTAAACTCAAAAGAGTATGACCCGCCGTAATAATACCAATCAAAATTTGAAGAGGAAGCGATTAATGTTTTAGAGAAAAAACCAGCTGATAACTCTATGAAATCAGTAAATTTTCGCGTATCACGTAAATCTAAAAGTTTATTCACTGAACTATGCCAAGCTGTATAACTTGCCTGAGATTGTTTACCTTTAATAAAAGAATAAACTGAGAAAACATAATTATAAATCTCTGGATAAGGACTTAATCTTTTTGTTTCCATTAAATTACAAGTTTCAACCATTTTATTGAAATAGTCATTCGGAAAATCAGCCGATTTAAGTAATGATTGTTCTAAATCCCTATTGGCGAAATCTCTAAAATCTCCTCGACCAAATTCTTGTAAACTTTTTTGAAAGTATTTAACAAATTTTTCTCTATCATTTGGATAAGATTGAGAAAATGCTATTCCCGTTGCAAAGAATAGAACAAAAAATAAAATCCTTTTTTTCAGCATAATAGATTTTTTTAAGTGTTATTTTTTTATCAATTTAATTCCAGCCCATGTTTCATTAGAAATCACATCTTGTTTGTGTAAATCAAAATCCGAAGCAAAAGAAACTAATTCTTCCACATCTGATTCAAAAAATCCACTTAACAATAATGTCCCCCCTATTTCTAAAGATTCACTATAAGCTTTCATATGTGATTTCAGTACGTTTTTGTTAATGTTAGCAATTATTAATCCAAATTTTTGATTTTGAATTAAATCTACGTCACCACAATATACATTTATTTTTTCACATTTATTGCGAATTACATTTTCTTTTGCATTTTCCACAGACCAATCTTCAATGTCAATTGCAACAATATTTTTTGCACCCAAATTCTCAGCTATTATTGCCAAAACGCCAGTACCTGTTCCCATATCAAGAACATTTTCAGGCATTTTCTCTAATTCAAAAAGTGCTGAAGACATTAACCATGTAGTTTGGTGATGACCAGTTCCAAAAGACATTTGTGGTTGAATTTCAACTATCATTCCTTTTCTTTCTTCTTTCGAGTGAAAAGGAGCTACAATTGTCAAATAATCCTTCACTTCTACTGGATGAAAATCAGATTCCCAAACAGCATTCCAATTTTGATGTGGAATTACTTTTTCAGAATATGAAATTTTAAATTCGTCTGTATTTCTTGATAAAATAGTTTGATTAATAACATCTTCCATCGAAACAGATTTTACAGCTCCATAAGCTAAAACTCCATCTTCAGTCTCCACAAAGCTATCAAATCCTAATTCTGATAATTCAACAGTAATAATTTCAGCCCAAGGATCTCTCGGCTCAACTTTAATATCTAATTCTAAATAATCCATTAAAAAGAAGCTATAATTTGTAAAAATGAATTTGCATCTAAAGCTGCACCTCCAATTAATCCTCCGTCAACGTTCGGACAAGCAAACAATTCTTTTGCATTAGCAGCATTACAACTACCGCCGTAAAGAATTGAAATTGAATTAGCTATTTCTGAATTATATTTTTCTTCTATCCAACTTCTTATTGATTTATGCATTGATTCAGCTTGTTCAATTGTCGCTGTTTTACCTGTACCAATTGCCCATACTGGTTCATAAGCAATTACACATTTTACAATTTCTGAATTTTTTAAATGAAATAAACTATCAATCAATTGTTGTTTTACATATTTCAATTCATTTCCAGATTCTCTCTCTTCTAATGGCTCACCACAACAAAAAATGACATTAACTGAATGTTTTAGTGCTGCATCAACCTTGTTTTTTAAAAATCCATGATCCTCATGAAAATATGCTCTTCTTTCGGAATGTCCTACTAATACATTATCCGCTCCAGAATCTTTTACCTGAGTAATTGAAATTTCACCTGTAAAAGCTCCTTTTTCTTCAGGATAAAAATTTTGAAAACCAAGCTTTACATTACTTTTAATTTCTGTTAATTTTGAAATAAATAAAGAAGGACTAAAAACCATCACATCACATTTTTCAGAAGATGTTACTTCTTTTGAAATAGTTGAAAATAATTCTTGAGCATCTGCAAACCATTCATACTTCGGTATAGAACGATGTGGATATTTACCTTTAATTACAGCATTTTTAATAATTAATAATGCTGGATTTGATCTACTAATTGCTTTTAATTCTATTTCATCATTCACAAAAGTTGGAACATTAAATCCGTATTTAATTCTGAAAGCATTTATTGCACCTCTACTTGAATTTGTTATGAGAATGAAAGGTATATTGTTATGCTTACATTCTTGAAAAATAGATTTTATTCTTTCAATCGAATTCCAATTAGATTTATTCAATTGCTTGGAGACAAGAACTACAATTTTCTTTTCATGAACGATATAATTTCTTAACGAAACATCAGAATCTTCTGAATTATTTAATTCAATTACCCTTCTAACAAATGGAATTGTTAATTCAGCGTTTGACACATCTTTTTTTGAAATGAATGGATTGAATTGTTCTGTTATAGAAGGCTGACGTGGTTCTATTATTGGAGTATTCTCAACTGCAATATTTTTCCAATCTTTCTTCTCCCAAATTTTAGAATTAGAATATTCAGAAGAAGCAGCATCAAAAGTCCTTTTAGCTCCTGTTTTAGTATTTTTATAAATTAAAATAGTTTGATATTTACCATCTGCTCCATCGTACATTTTTTGTAACATATTATTCCCAACGGCATAAGGTCGATAATCTTTTAATGGTTCATAAATAAGAACATATGTAACAAAAAGTGAACTAATTAATATCACAATCAAAGAACTACCTAGAGTGTTACCTAAATACTTACCTCCTACTTGTTTCATCCAAAGTCCGCCAAGTAAAACTATTAAGCAAAATAATATTGGGAAATACCAACCAAAAACCCAAGAAAAGAAACAAACTAAAAGTATTGAAATGGATAAAAACCAAAGGTTATTTCTCCAAGTGTTGGATTTAATTTTCCATTGAGCAATAAAAATCCATACTACCAAGTAAACCAAAATGATATCTTTCCAAAGTGATTCAGAAGGTGTTAATGAGCGGCCAACTGAACCTTTTAATGCATCTCCAAAACAACCACAATCAGTTACACATTGAGGTTGTTTCATTTCATGTACAATAATCTGATTATTTGACTTTGAAACAATCTTAATACTTTTATTCGTTTTGGATTCAGCTAATTTTAATTGCCCAATTTCACTTGATAAACTGAAAGTATCTTCATCTAAATACTTATTTTTTGAATCACAACTCGCGGTATGCCATGTTAAAAACGTAAAGAAAAGCATCATTAACAACGTTAAATAGGCTACAATTTTAATTCTTCCACCAATAATCAACAATACACCTAATACAATTTCAATAATGCAAATAATTACGCTAAATATCAAAGCATAATCAATTAAATATTCCATTGAAAATGAAGGTGAATTAAATAGTTCCTTTATTCTGTATGCCAATGCACCATCTTCAAAATATTCTTCTAATTTATATGAAAATCCCAAGGGATCATTAGCTTTCACTAAACCAGATATAATACAAATACTTCCGACAATAACTCTTGCAACACTCGACATTAATAATCGACCTTTGAATATAATCAATCCAAAAATTGATAATGACATTAATCCAAAGCCAAGTAATAAAAAAAGAAGTTGAAACTCTTTAAAATTAGGATGAAATCCAATAACAATTGAAGACAATCCTATTAAATTAACAAATACAAATAAGAAATTAAAAAACAAAGATCTGCCTTGATATGTGATTTTTTGTTTCATCTTATTTTTGTTTAAACAAATGAATCATTGCAAAAACAGAGTAATTTAACATATCAAAATAATTCGCATCAATTCCTTCACTGATAATTGTTGAACCATTGTTATCTTCGATTTGTTTAACTCGTAAAATCTTCATTAAGATCAAATCAGTTAAAGAACTCACACGCATATCTCTCCAAGCCTCTCCATAATCATGATTTTTTTTCATCATTAATTCAAAAGCTTCTTTAGAATATTTATCATACAAACTGATTGCTAAAGTTGGTTCTATTTCCAATTCTTTTAATTCTCTTTCAGAAATTTGTATCAGAGCCATTATACAATAATTAATAATTGCTATAAATTCATCATCGATACTTTCTCCAACTTTATTGACGCCTGTCTCTTGAATCGTACGTATACGTTGAGCTTTAATGAAAATTTGATCCGTTAAAGAGCTTGGTCTTAGTATTCTCCAAGCCGTTCCATAATCTTTTGTTTTCTTAGAAAATAATTCTCTACAAACATTGATTACATTTGTATATTCTAATGATGTTTGACTCATTTAATCTATTATGCATAATTTAAAGGTTGAAGATACACATTTTCCTACAAATAAATATCTTCGAGTAAAGGATAATTTAATTGACTTATCTATTCCGAAAGTAATGGGCATCGTCAATTGCACGCCTGACTCATTCTATAAGGAAAGTAGAAAAACTACTGAAATAGAAATACTTAATCAAGTTGAAAAATTCATAAATGAAGGAGTCGACATTATTGATTTAGGTGGATATTCATCTCGTCCGGGTGCTGAAGAAATTTCAACTCAGGAGGAAATTAATCGTATTTCAACAACTTTAAATTGGATATCAAAACATTTTGAAAAAATTCCAATTTCATTGGACACTTTTAGATCAGAAGTTGCTAAAGTTGGCCTAGAAAATGGTGTGTCAATTATAAACGACATAAGTGCTTGGAATATTGATGAAAAACTAATTGATGTGGTTCAACATTACAATTGCCCTTATATCTTAATGCATATGATTGGAACTCCTAAAACGATGCAATCAATGACTATTGATAATTCCATTTTTAAAACTGTGACTGCTTGTCTTTCCGAAAAAATCAATATATTAGAAAAAAAGGGCATCAACGACATAATTATAGATCCTGGATTTGGTTTTGGTAAAACTATAGAACAGAATTATGAGCTATTAAATAGACTGCAAGACTTAAAACTATTAAAGAAGCCTATTCTTGTAGGATTCTCACGAAAATCAATGATTTACAACAAACTTAATTGTTCTACTCAAGAAACATTAAATGGAACAACTATATTAAACACTTTAGCAATTCAAAAAGGAGCATCAATACTTAGAGTACATGATGTTAAAGAAGCAAAAGAAATAATTACTTTACTTAATTATTAACTACAAAAAAAATGCTGTCTAAATTAGACAGCATTTTATATTAAATTTTTATTGCTTTTATTTTAATTCTCAACAGAGAACATACCTACGCCACAACCTTTTTCAGCAGAATCAAACTCATAAAACAAATAGAAGGTTCCTGTTGTTCTACAGTTAAAATCAATTTTAGGATAATGTTTACCTGTCACTTTATTATATGAAGTTGCCAACAAAACTGTCTTCTCTTCATTTAAATAAATTGACATAATCATTTTTGTTTTATTATTTGGATTACTGATAGGAATTAAACGGTATTTAAGACCTGCTTTCAACGAAATCATATAACTATCAGTTGGTGGTTTTTCAGGGTTACCACCTTTTAGAGATACACGATAATCTTTAATTAATTTATACTTCTCTAACATCGTTAGACCTATTGCATATTCTTGGTCTCCAGTACACTTACCTCCACCAAGAGGAGAATTAACTACAGATAACAATCCTCCAAAACCAATAAAAAGGGCTATAATAAAATATTTACTTTTCATATTTGGAAAAATTTATTTTAAAAGTTGATTTCTTAATTTAATTGTTTCATCAATAATGTTTTGAATTGCATTACCTTCAGCATGAATTTTAGTTTCACTCTTATCGATAAATACTAATTCACCATTAACTTCTTGCATTTCAGGCTCCTTAATAATTTTTTCGATTTTCACTTTCTTATACAAATCTAACAATGGTTTCATTTGACGAGCTAAATTCGCAAAATATTTATCAGTTGAAGAAGCTTGTAATACCTCATATATTTTCTCAACACTTTCTTTTTGCTCAGCAACACGGTTTTTCATTTCTTCAGTCATGTTGTCATTAGCGATATATCCGATAATATATGAACCCTCTACCCATGTTCCGAAAACAATTAATACACTCAATTCATTTCGACCTTTTTCTCTAAGGTATTTTTCCATCCCATTGAAACTTTCAGTAGACATCTGCATTAAAGAATCAATATTACTAGAACTTTTTGCCATTCTAATCATGCTTTCAAAATCGAAAAAACGATCAATTTCTAAATCAACAGATAATGAACGAATTGCTGCCAAATAATCAATCGCAACAAATGATTTTTCATAGATATTGATATATCCCATATCGCCACCAAATGCTCCCATTGCCATTGCTTTGTCATAATTAGAAACAAAACGATCAAGTTTTTTTGTAGGAATTAATAATTCACTATTAAATGCGTTCCCTGCTTTTTTAATAATGATTGAAGTTTCAATTGGTGAAGGAAATGATTGAATTAATTTATCAATCGCTTCTTTACTAACGTTAATTTTTGAAACTTCTGTTTTGTTCATTTCGTCTTCTAATGAATTTTCAGCTTTACCTGAACAACTTACTAATAAAATAGTAAGAAAGAAACTTACAATAATAGATAATGTACTTTTTTTCATGTGAATTTATTTTAGTTTAAGATTTTATTAAAATGTTTTTTTCTTGAATATTTCAATATCCATTATTTTTTTCAATGCATCAAAATAAAGAGCAAAGAATAATACAATATTGAATGTCCAAATAATAATTATATTGTACCAAAAAGTAGGGATTACTATTCCAAAAAATGACTTAACTGGAACAAACATAAAAGAACCACCTGCTTTATAATTTGGATCTAAATGATCTCTCAAATAAACATGGTCATAATTTTGATAAACCATTGAATTTTCAACAAAAAATTTCTTTTTAGATGTAGCGTTTTGAACTACATCCGAAACATTGTCATTGTGGAATCTACGTTTGATTTCCATTAAAACATTACCACCAAGTTTTTTATTTAACCATAATATTTTATCATCTTTTTTTCTTGATAGTTCATTTTGTTTATCTTGATACAATTCATTTAAATCATCAACGTACTTTAATGCCATTCCAACTGTACAGTTTTTGAAATTAAAAGATAACAAACTTTTCGCTAATGGCTTTGTAGCTTCAAATTCTAGAGTTTTTAGCACTGTATCATTACAAATGACTTTACTTTCATCTTTATCACCTGAAACCTGATCATTTAATAAATCAGTTAAATATGGATATAAATATGAAGTTCGATAATTGTAATCACTCAATAATTGTTCAAAATCAAAGATTTCACTTTCGTATTTATTCTCAGAAAATTGCGCAACCATAATTCCTTCATAAGCCCACTTTGATACCATAATATTTGATACTACTGGAATATGATGACCTCCACCAATTGCTTTATTCAAATTTTCAAACTTGAACATTGCTCCGCCTAATATCATTTGTGGAATTACGATTAATGGGATAATAATGTAAATCGTAACAATCGTTTTAAAACTTGAAGATAATAGTAATCCAAGGATATTTCCAAAAACAAATACTGAAAAAATCAATGCCCAATAATAAACGAAATTATCATACAACTCTATAATTGTATTACCAACAGCACACAATAAGAAAGATTGAATTAATGATAAAATTGTCAAATAACTAACCTTTGATTTCAAATAACTTAAGCGTGATAAACGAAGAAATTTTTCTCGTTTAAGAATTTTTAAATCCTTGAAAATTTCTTCAGCACTTATTGTCAATCCAACAAACAAAGCAACTATAATTAACATAAAAATGTAAGCTGGTACATTTTCATTCATACTAAAAGTGTATTCTTGATCTGTGTTATTTGAACTTTTAATAATAAAACTCAATAAAGCAGCTAATACAGGCGCCTCTAACAAAGCAATCAAAACATATTGGCTATCATTCAAACGAGACATTAAATCTCGTGAAAAGAAAACCATAAATTGTTTTACAATGTTTGGTGGTTTAATCGTATGTAATTTATCGAACTCTTTGTTCTCCTCAACAACTTTTGGTTTGATATTTTTTTTAAAATATTCATTCCACTTTTCAGGTTTGATTTTACGATTAGGTGTGTAATTTCCAAAATCATCAATCTCTTTATCTTCAAGTGTATCAAATATTTGCTCAGGTGTAACATTACCACAAGTGATACACTCCCCTATTTCTTTATTTACTTGATCTGTAATTGTTTTAAAGTAAATTACAGCTTCAATTGGATTACCATAATAAACTGGTAAACCACCAACATCTAAAATAAATAACTTATCAAATAATTTATAAATTTCACTGGCTGGTTGGTGAATAACAACGAAAATAATTTTACCTGTTTGAGCTAAATGCTTTAACAAGGTCATAACATTTTCAGAATCTTTTGAAGATAAACCAGAAGTTGGTTCATCCACAAATAATACCATTGGTTCACGAATTAACTCAAGTGCAATATTCAAACGTTTACGTTGACCACCACTAATTTTTTTATTCAATGGACTACCGACAGCAATATCTCTAATTTCAAAAAGTCCTAATTCCTTTAATACTTTTTCAATTCGAACATATATTTCATCCTCAGTCCAGGTATTGTTAATTAATTTGGCATTGTAATACAAGTTTTGCAATACAGTCAAATCTTCCATTAACAAATCATCCTGTGGAATAAAACCAATATTCGCTTTAGCTTCAATTGTTTTTATGTCGTAACCATTCAACAAAATTGTTGCTTGATCAGTTGGTTCAATTCCGGATAAAACATTCAACAATGTTGTTTTACCTGCTCCTGAACCTCCCATGATTCCAACCAAAGTTCCAGATTCTTCAACAATCTTAATTCCGTCAAGAGCTACTTTTCCATTTGGAAAAGTATACTTTGGAATTGTTGCATCAAAAAGAATACTTTCGTTCGTTTCCTTTTTTCGATAGTTTGTTAAAACTTCACTATAAAAAATAGAGGATTTTGGTGTTCTAATTGTTGAACCATCATTAACAACATACGTTTTATTTGATTTTATTTGGAGACCATTTAAGTGAACACTTAAATCACCAAAAAACCTAAACAATACGATACCAGCTGATTCAACAAGTAAAAAGTAAAAAACAGCATTTAATCCTTCTTTGTTATACAAACGAGGATCTTCAATCCCGAAATGAGATTTATCTAAATAAATTTGGAAATTTTCATTTCCTTTTATGTCTTCTATTGAATTTGCAGCTGAAAAATTATAAATATTCTCATATTCTAATTTTTCAATTTTAAATACATCACCAATTGTTTTTAATAATTCAAGTCGTAATGTTGAAACTGTATCAGAAATAAATACAAATTCAGTAATACGAACAAGAACAATTGATTTTTGTTTTTGAGAAAGAGTTTTGTTTATTCTTTTACATAAAGCAAGTGTTCTAACTGAATCTTTTACAGATGTTCTATTTTCATTTCCGCCAGAAGATTCTGCATTTTTATAATCTGTATATTGATCATAATAAACATCAAAACGTTCTCTTGAAATTTGAGATAGAAGAAATTCTTTAACGTATTCATCATGCATTTCACTTCCACTACTATCTTGCTTACTGATAATAGCAAAAAGCTGCATTAACGCCTTTAATATTTCCTCACTCATATTTTATTTTTTAAGAAATAAGACTTAAAGATTCAAGACACAAGACCTAATTTATTAAACGACAATATCATGAAATTTAATGGTCTTGAGTCTATTCGTCTCGTTTCTAATTATATTCCAACAATTTGAAATGGAACTTCAACTAATTCAGAATATTCTTCTGCTGCTTCTTCCATATCTGTATCACGTTTATCGTAATTCCAGATAATTTCAATTGTATTATTTCCTCCTGTATGGATATCTTCTAAACGCATTAAAATATCTAAAATTAGTTTAGATGATGCAGTATTAAAATACTCTAAATTAACGATAAATTTATAGGCTCCACTTGGAGTTTCTTCCAATTCATCTAACCACTCTAATACAGGTGCATAAAATGTAGTAACATCTTCTGGTAAAGATCTACCACTGATTTTCATTTCTTTTGTTCCAGGATTGAAATCAATTTCTGGAGTATCATCTGTTTTAGCAATTACTAAATGTTCCATTTTTATAAGTTTAAGAATTTAAAATATAGATTTTCCAATTCAATTTCAAAAATACATATTATAACTAAAATTTGTAGATTCAAAATATCAACAAAAAGACCTATTTATTGAATGATTTTGTTAATTTGTGTCTTTAAAGTAAAATATTTATAATTCGCTGAATCAATGTCATAAAAACCAAAATCTAATTTATTTTCTGTTTTTCTAGCAACATCAATAAATCCAAGTCCAGCTCCCCCTACTTCAGAAATTCTTGAATTTAATCTTGCTTGTTTATACAAATCTTTTAATTCATCTGCATTCAATGAATTCACTTGGTTAATTCTATCGGAAACCATTTGAATCGTATCAACATGTATTGGATTTCCAGTTACTAAATTATAATGATTTTCTTGTTCTATCAAAACAAAACATGGTTGAACTACAGATTTCTCATCATCAGTATACTGGTGTTTTGTAATGTTTTGAAGTTGCTCAACCATTACATTAAAAATCTTTTTACGAACTAAATCATCAATACCAGAAGATTCTAATTTACCCTCTGTATAGTTTAACATTGATTTTACAATTTCCTGATTAAACTCACCTGAATAAATTAAAACGGCGTTCTCATCATTCATAATTGAATGAATTTGTTTTAAAGGATTTTCTATTGGCGCCATAAGTTAATTATTTGAAATTTCAATTTCGATTATTAAAAAACAATCGTTCCCATTTTCCCCGTCATAATGATATTTAACTTTACCAGCAGAGCGGATAAACATATCAATTAATGCTAAATTTTCTTTTTGCGTTTCATCTAATTCTGAACGCATTGAGATAATATTTTTTCTTTTTGCTTTTAATTCATCTATTGTTGAAGAAGAAATTTCCGAAAGGATTTCGTCAATACGGGATTTTCTTTCACTATTCAATTTAGTTCCAACAACAATGTTATGTCCATTGTCAATTTTATTCAATAATAAGATAGAATTTTTAGCTGTTGAATGCGCTTTATCATTTGAACAAATGTTTTGAACACATTCTACAACGACACTGAATATTCTATTTTTTATGTTAACATCTATTTTATCATTGTTAATTTGACTTTCAACAATTGAAAAAACAGACTTAGACAATAAGCTCTCAAAATTATCACGGATAGCAAGTAAATAATTACTCTCAGCCATTAATTTTTGTAAGTTAAAAGTATATTCCATAGCTTAAATTTCTACACCTATTAATAATACATCATCCACTTGTTTGTGGTCCCCTTTGAAATCATCGAATTTATTACTAATCAATTCTTTGAAGTCATTCATTGGCACAGATTGATTTTCTAAAATAAATTCTCTCAAACGAGAAGTCATCCATTTCATATTTTCTTCACCGCCAACTTGATCTATGATACCATCTGAAAACACGAAGAACTTATCTCCATCTTTCAATTCGATTGTATGATCTGAATAAGTGTTTCTATTTCTGTATTGCATTCCCCCTACAGGAAATTTATCACCTTTAAAAGTCTCTAATTCACCATCTCTAAGAAATAACAGAGGTAAATGTGCTCCAGAAAACAATAATTCTTTCTTTTCAAAATCAATACGACATAATGAAGCATCCATTCCGTCAGCAGCTTTATTTCCTTCAGCATCTTGTTTCAATGTTTGCACAACAGCTTTATGAAGTTCTGCTAATACTTCTGATGGTGTTTTACATTCATTTCCATTTTGAACAATCGCATTCAACAGTAAGTTACCAATCATCGACATCATTGCCCCAGGTACACCATGACCAGTACAGTCAATGGCACCGTAATAAACATATCTGTCTTTTTTTAATAACCATGGAAAATCACCCGAAACAACATCTTTTGGTTTATAAAAGACACAATGTTTTCCTAATGCATCTGAAAAAATTTCAGCTGATGGGATAATTGATTGTTGGATTCTTAACGAGTAATTAATACTATCTAAAATCTTTTTACTTTGAGCTTCAATTAATGCTTTAGTTGCTTCAAGTTCTTGTTTAAGAGCTCTTTCTCTAAAAGTTGCAGTAATTAAATGTGAATTTGTTTCAGATAACTCCTCCACTTGCATCATAGCCATTGATAATTCTTCTTTCAATTGGCCTAACGTTTTACTTATCTTTGAAAAAGAAGCCAAAGCTGTTTCAATTGTTGCCTTTAATTGATTTTCATCAAAAGGTTTGATTAAATATCCACTTGGCTCAGTATGTTTTGACTTGTCAATAATTGCAGCATCTAAATCTGCAGTTATATACAACACTGGTACATCTTGAATTTTTTTAATTTCTGAAACAACATCTATACCAGTTAAAGGGCCATCTAATAAGATATCAACTAATAATAAATTAGGTTGATATTCTTTAAATGCTTCGATTGCTTTTTCACCATCAGATATTACATCAACGATTTCATATCCCCATTTTGTCAAAAACTCTCTTAATAACAATGCAACAAATGCATCGTCTTCTATTATTAATATTTTTACAGCCTTGTTATTCATACTTGTTTAATTTTGTTTTCAAATATTGAACTAAATTCTATGCTTCAACAGCTGCGTAATTTTTTATACTATCGATAAATGAATTATCGAATAACCATACAAATTCAGGATTGAAACTGGCCTTAGAAGACTCAAAACTTGTCTTGAAACTAATCAAGTATAATTCGTTATCTACTTCTGATGAAATATACTCTTCCATTTCACTTGATGACACCTTTTTCAAATTTGGTACACCTCCATGAATTTTCACTTTTAATAAATTTGAAAATTGAGTAATAACAGAAGCTGAAATAATATTATCAACTTCAAGCATTATTCCATCACTCATTTCTGCCATCATTTCTGGACTGTTTAAGATTTCAGGAGGTAGAGCAGCTGATCTTAAATGATTAGCTTCTTCTTCAGAAAAAATCAAACAACAAATGCCTTTCATTTCTCCTATTACTTTTGTAGTCAATAAGTGAATATTTGTCTCATCTTTTTTCCCTAACTCTAAAGGAGGTTGATTTAAGTTTTTTTCAGCGTCGAAATCTTTTAATGTAATAGTTTCATTCATGAAGAATGATAAAGATTCTGCAGATTTTACTAATCCAGCAGAAATTATTTTTTTCGCCACATCGATTTCGTGAGGATTTAAATCTTTCATCATAGTGTACTTATTTAAAAATTACGCAAAAAGATTATCTACTCTTTCTACTAATACTTCCGCTGTAAAAGGTTTTACTAAATAATCTTGAGCACCATTAGCTTTTCCTTCTGCAACAACATCATCTTGACCTACTGCACTTACCATAATGATTTTAGAAACAATTCCTTCAGCTCTTAATTCTTTTACAATATCAATACCGATCATATCCGGTAAGATATTATCCATTGTAATCAAATCTGGTTCGTGTTCCAATGCCATTTCAATCCCTTGATTACCTGTTCCTGCCTGTCCAATTACTTCGTAACGTCCTGTCGCAGATAATGCAGAATTAATAAGTGTTCTCATATACATGGAATCATCAACAATTAATACTTTTTTCATTTTACTATATTTTAATCTTTGTTTTTTTACTAACTTAACCCTATAATTAAATTTAATTAGGTAATTTTTATTCTATTTTATGATAATCATCATTTAACTTTACTCATTATATATTTTGAGATTTCAGTTAAAGGAATAATTTTATCAGCAGCATTTAACTTTATTGCTTCTTTAGGCATTCCAAAAACAACGCATGATTTTTCATCTTGCGCAATTGTATGAGCACCAGCCTCTTTCATTTCTAGCATTCCTTTTGCTCCATCATCTCCCATTCCTGTTAATATAGTACCTATTGCATTCTTACCAGCATATCTTGCAACTGAACGAAATAATACATCTACAGAAGGTCTATGTCGATTTACTAATGGTCCATCAATAATTTCTACATAATAAAAAGCACCACTTCTCTTAAGCATCATATGTTTTCCACCTGGTGACAATAAGGCATGCCCACGTAATACTTTATCTCCATTTTCAGCCTCTTTTACATTGACTTTACAGATTGAATCTAATCGTTGAGCAAATTGTTTTGTAAACATCTCTGGCATATGCTGAACTATTACTATTCCTGGACAATCTGAAGGAAAACCTTCTAACAATACTCTTAATGCTTCTGTTCCACCTGTAGATGCTCCTATAGCAATTACTGTCTCAGTTGTCTGGACCATACTTTTAGAAATACTTTTACTTAAAACAGCATCAGCACTTAATTTTGGTGCCACATCGGTAGAGGTTCTTTCTGTAAATGTTCTTTTTCTAACATTTGATAATGCGGCAGCCTTTACTTTATCACACAAATCAATTTTTGATTGTTCTAATAGTGCCTTTGTATTTACTTTGGGCTTTGCTAAAACTTCAATAGCTCCGTATTCTAATGCAAGTAATGCTGAATCAGTCCCTTTTTCAGTAAGAGTCGAAATTACTACAACAGGTATAGGATGTTGAGACATTAATTTTTTTAAGAAAGTCAAACCATCCATTCTTGGCATCTCAATATCTAAAGTAATAACATCAGGAATACATTCTTTTATTTTTTCGACGGCAATGTATGGATCAGCTGCAACACCTACAATTTCAATTTGAGGATCAGATTCCAGAATTGAAACCAATGTCTGTCTTACCAAAGCAGAATCATCAACAACTAATACCTTTATTTTATTCATTATTTTTCTGTTTTTGTAAGGAATTTCATCATCACTTGTCCAGTTCCTGTATCATATCTTAGTTTACGACCCACTGTCCCTCCTGTATTTTCGGCAATAATTTTAATTCCATGATTTGACAACACTTCTTTTGCTATTTCAATATTACGATCACCAATATTCATCGAACTATCCATTTGATTTGCTCCTCCAAATACTTTTGCAATCATATTTTTTGAAGAAGAACCATTTTTTATCATTTTTTCGATTAATTTCTCAGTTGCAATATTTCCAAATTTTGGAGATGCTAATCCATTTCCATTCCATAAAGGCAACATGTAATGATTAATCCCGCCTATACGTAGCTTAGCGTCAAATAAACAAACTGCAACACATGATCCTAAAATAGTATCAACCATATATTGCTCTCTCTCAGCAAACAAAGCTGATGGATATAAATAATGTTTGTTAAATTCCTCTTCCATTTTTTTCGATTCAAGACTTGATGTCAATTTTTAATTAATTTGAACTCAAATCATATTTTTAAAATCATTTTTATTAAAAAAGCATATCGTCTTCATCTTGATCAAACAAGAAATCATTTCCATCTGCTGAGAAAACGTCTTCTTCTCCATTTGAAGATTCTACTTGCTGAACTTCAATTTTAAACTCACTACCTTCTCCAATTGTACTTTCCAAAGAAATATCTCCTTGTAAAATTTCTAATAGTGCTTTTGTAATACTTAACCCTAAACCATGTCCACCATATGTTTTGGTTGAACCTTCCTCAATTTGATGAAAGCGATCGTATATTTTATCCTTTTGGTCATCGCTAATTCCAATTCCAGAATCTTTTATTGAAAAATGAAGCACATTTTCGTTTACAGAACAATTTATTTCAATTGAACCTGTATATCTATTGAACTGAATTGCATTTGAAATCAAATTACTCAATATCAAATGTAATTTCTCAGAATCTGTTTTAAATATAGTTTTGGCTGGAATGGTATTATTAAAAGTTAATGATATTTCTTTTTTAGCAATCTTACTTTTAAATGAATCTACGACAGTATTAATTAAAGATGAAATATCAACAGAAATAACAGAAAGTGGAGATTCTCCTGCTTCTATCTCAGCTGAAAGAAAAATATTTCTCAATTGAAACTCTAAATCAAATGCTTCAGAGAAAATTAGTGAAGCAAATTTTTGCATTGAAGAAACATCCATTTTCCCTTCTGAAATATTTTTTGATAATTCTAATATTGAAGCAATTGGATTATTGATCTCATTTCTAATATTCGATAAAAAATTACTTTTTAAATCTTCAGATGCAATCAATTTTTCATTTACTGTATTTAATTCTTCAATTAAATTACGTTCATCTTCTAACATCTTCTTATTCTCGTCGAATCTTTGTTTCAACTCATTAAGCAACTGCTCATCGGTTAATTGACTTTTCATATTCTTTAATTTAATATTTATAAAGCAAACTTTAATTTAAATTTATTAAGCTATATTTTTTGAAACATTGTAGGTTTAATTTGCTTTAAAGGAACATCATATCCTGAAATAGATTCTGAATGACCTAAGAAAAAATAACCTCCTTTTTTTAGGTGATTACATAATTTATTAATCACTTTTTCTTGAGTTTCTCTGTCAAAATAAATCAACACATTTCTACAGAAAATTAAATCAAAATCATTCGGTACATCGTATGAATTATCCATCAGATTTAATCGCTGAAAACGTGCTTTTGTTCTAAGTTCAGGAACAATTCTTACAGTTGGTTTTTCAACATCTTTTCCTCTTAATAAATATTTCTTTTTTTGTGACAATGGAATCACATCGACTCTCTCTAAAGGATAAATTGCAGTTGCTGCCTTTTCTAAAATTCTTGTTGAAATATCTGTTCCTAAAATTGAAAAGTCAAAAGGTCTTTTTCCTTCTAAAAATTCACTAATAACAATTGCTATCGTATAAGCTTCTTCACCTGATGAACTTGCAGAACTCCAAACTTTAAAAGGTTTTTCAGATTTATGATTATAATGTTCTGGTAAAATAACATCTTTCATAAAATCAAAATGAGCCGATTCTCTATAAAAGTCTGTTTTATTAGTAGAAACCAAATCGATCATATTAACAATCTCTTCTTCTCCACATTTTCCAGATAAAATAAATTGACAATAATCTCTATACGACTCCATATTATTAATTCTTAATCTAGGTTTCAATCTAGATTCAAGCATTATCTTTTTTGTAATCGGCAATTTTATTCCGTAATTCGTATAGATAAAAGCTGCTAACTTATTAAAGTCACTGTCGCTTAAATTATTTTTTGTATCTAACATAATCCTAATTAAATAAACCGTTTCTAACTGTACATCTCAACAAAAAAGCTACCGGATTAAAAGTATCCCTTTGAGCTCCTGGTTGATGAATGTATTGAAAACTTGGTTGTAAATTTATAAATGCATTCACCTTAATATTATAATTGATTTCAGCTGCAATTTCATTTTTAGCAAACGATTGTTCTTTTACTAAAGTATTATTTACAAATGGGCAAAAAGCTCCTATAGCTAAGACATCTTCTGGACGTTTTCTAAATAAACCTGTATAAGCAAGACCTCCACCAATTGAATAATTATAAAAATTCTGCTTTCCAGGAACATAATCAGCTGTAAAAAATCCGGATAAGAATTGTGCAGAATCTTGATTCTCAAAAAACAATACTTTATCAGCAATCAAATACAAACCATTATTTCCTTTTACGATTGGATGTTCTCCTAATGAATCACTTGAAGTTAAGTCATAAAAAATATTCCCTGTATGATTCCACATTCCTAATTTAACGGAAGATTTCCAAATATCATTTTTTACATTTCTAATCTCAACTTCATTTAAAGCCATAATTCCTTCGCCTTCTTCGAAACTATATGAATCACCATGTATATTAATCGTTTGATTCCCACCTGATCCTTCTGTAATAGCAGATCTATAGTAAAATTTATTTTTATGATATTCCCCTCTAACAGCTAATGCAGTAAAAGGATAAGTAGAAAATGAAGGGACATTAACTGTTATTGCTGGACTTACTCCAAAAGAAGAATTTATAAAAAGTAATATGTTTTGCTTGAGGAGCTTCCATATTATCAAAATACTGAGTGTCATGAATGTAATCAGCTGAAGGATTGTCTCCGTAGGTATTTATCATGAAAATTGAAAACTTTCCGTTTTTCCACAATTTATTTTCTTCAGTAAAAAGAGTTAATTGAATACCAACAGAACCTAAATAAAACCCATTTGTCTTATTTTTCATAATAAAACCTCCGAAATCTCCATTCCAAATTTCAAAAGTATGAAGATCTAACCCATGGTCACATCTCAATTCTTTACAAATAGAATCAACACAAACAGTTCTTGTAAGTGATGTATTGTACATTGTATCTATTTGACCATTTAAATTTAAATTAAATAGAATACTAATAATAGCAATTAGTATATTATTTCTCATATGAATAGCATTAGCAATTTTAGAATTTTAATAAAAACTGAATTAATATTATAATTCAGTTTTTATTAAAATTTTTGATAATCATTATCAAGTGAATCAGTTGCATCTATATCAAAATTAAAACCAAATGTAGATTTACTTGACAAACGAGTCTCTTTCATTGAATTATTTGTTGAACTCTTTTTAGTTACTGCTTTTGTTGACTTTATGTTTACAGGCTTAGAAAAACTTGAATCCTCTTCAATTTTAAAAAATGAAACTGCCGATTGTAATTCCTCAGCTTGAGCACTAAGCTCTTCTGCACCTGCTGCCATTTGTTCAGCTGTAGCCGCATTCTCTTGAACAACATTATTTAAATTCTGAATAGCATTATTTATCTGCTCTGCTCCTGAACTTTGCTCAATACTAGATGCAGTAATTTCTTGAACTAAATCTGATGTTTTTTGAATATTAGGTACAACTTCACTTAACATTTGACCAGACTTCTGTGCAACATAAACACTTTTAGCTGATACTTCATCAATTTCTGTTGCAGCAGCCTGACTTCTTTCTGCCAACTTACGAACTTCAGCTGCAACCACGGCAAATCCTCTTCCGTGTTCTCCTGCTCTTGCCGCCTCAACAGCAGCATTCAATGCTAATAAATTTGTCTGTCTAGAAATTTCACCAATGATAGAAATTTTTGAAGCAATTACTTTCATTGAGTTTTCGGTAGCTAAAACAGATTCTTTACTTTCGATAATATCTGTTGCAGATGTAGTTGAAATTTTCTCAGTTTGACGAGCGTTACTTGTATTTTGTTGAATGTTTGCTGTCATCTCTTCCATTGAAGATGAGATTTCTTCAACTGAACTTGCTTGATTCGTTGCTCCTTCAGATAATTGTTGAGCTGAATTAGACATTTCAACACTTGCAGAAGCTATATTATCAGCATTTGAAATCACTTTTGAAATCAAATTATTTAATACTTCAATTGTTTTATTTAATGAGTCTCCCATTGCTTTCAATTCTCCTTTAGATTCAATTGAATAACGTTGAGTTAAATCTCCTTCTGCTAATGCTAATATCACCCTACTTACCTCTTCAGCAGCTTTTTGAGTTTCAATCTCCCCATCTTTTTGTGCAATTAAAATTTCAATTGTAGAATTCAATGAATCTCCCATCGACTTTAATTCTCCTTCAGAAAGCACTGAATATTTTTGAGATAAATCTCCATTTGCTAAAGCTGTTAAAACTCTCGTTACCTCTTTTGAAGCTTCAGCTGTTGCGAATGATGCCATTGTTGCTGCGGTAACATCAGTAGCGATTTTAATCACTTTTATGATTCTACCCATTTCATCCTTAACAGGAGAATATACTGCTTGAATCCAAATTTCTTTTCCTGATTTTGTAATTCGTTTGAATAAGTCATTTTGGGCAATTCCCATATTTAATTCTTCCCAAAATTTAATATAAGCACTTGAATTTGCATAAGAAGATTCAACAAACATACGATGATTTTTACCTGCTATTTCGGCTAAAGTATAACCCAATGTATTTTGGAAATTATCATTTGCAGTGATTATATTACCTTTTACGTCAAATTCTATAAAGGCATAAGATGTATTAATTGCATTTACAACTCCTTCAGCTGCTTGCTTTTCAAAAGTTTGTTGTGTATTTTCATAACGAACACCAATATACTTAACAGGTTTTCCATTCGCTCCTAATACCGGAGCAAATACACCATCTACATAATACGGAGTTCCGTCTTTTTTTCTATTTTTTACAGGTCCTCTAAATATTTGTCCTCTTCCTATTGTTGACCAAAGTTCTTTAAATACCTCTTTAGACATGTCAGGATGGCGAACGATATTTTGATTTTGACCAATTAATTCCTCACGTGAATATTGAGAAACTTCACAATGCTTGTCGTTCACAAATGTTATATAACCTTTCAAATCAGTTTCAGAAACAATGCATAACTCATTCATTAAATTAACTCTTGCATCAATTTCTCTCTGATTTGCCTCAGCTTGTTCTTTCGCTTTAACTAAATTAGATTTCATTTCTAATAATGATTGTCCTAATTCATCTTTTGGACTTAACAATTCCATTTCAGCATTAAGATTGCCATCACCTATTTCCTTAGCAAAATGACCTGCTTTAGATAAACCTTGAATCATTTTTTCAACGGAACTTAATAATCCTACATTTGGTTTACCATTAACCTTTTCGATTTGAACTGAAATATTTCCTAAAGCAATTTCATCAACATAATTTGCAACTAAAGATGGCTCTGAACCTAGTATTCTGAAAATATTTGTAATAATAAATGAAGCAAAAAATATTGAAACAATTACACATATTGCACCAACTCCCCAAACCAGAATTGTTGTAAATTGATATGTGGAATTGAATTTTTCAGAAGATTTATCTTTAATTAGATTAATGTCTTTTACCAAGCCCGTTATTTTAGAACCTAATTCATCATTTAATTCATCAAATTTATGATCCGCTATTTCTGTAGATTCAAGATTTTGTCTCAATTTTTGAGCGTAAATAGGATTTTTTTGAGCCAATCTCATTAATTCAAATCGGTTAATTGTATTATTTTCAACTGTTTTGATTAATGGACTTAAATTCTCAGAATAGTATTTTGAAGCAGAATTCGCTGTTTCAAGTACTTTACTCTTTTCATTGGAAAAATCAGTTCCCCATGATTCATCTTCAACTAGTGAAATAAGATTTTTCATACTTTCATCAAATTCTTTTAATGCAGCTGTATGTCCTGTTTTAGGGAATTCCATTTCTTCCAAAGATGAAGAAGCAATAAATTCCATAATCATTTGTTGATCCCATCTCAAATCATATTTTGCATCGCTAATTGCTTTTGATAATTCTGTACTCTTATAAATATCAGTCTTATTATTGTCAATTTTATTCAACATAATAATTACAACTATTGAGGCCAAAACAAGGAAAGATGTGATGGTAGTAAATGCAATAATTAATTGCTTTTTAACTGGTAAGTTTTTTAATTTGTTCATTTTTCAATAATAGTATAAATAATTTTTTTCGCTCACTTTAAATTATCATAACTTTTTTAATCCTCTTTAATCGGCATTCCTTTCGACTCCGAAATAGACTCTAAATCATTAGAAGAAAAGACCTTATCAATATTTAACACCATCATAAAGTGATCATTTTCTTGAATCATCCCCTGAATGTAATCAGCTCTATATTTTGTTGCAATAGTTGGTGTTGGTTTAATTTTATCTTCATCTAATTCAAATACTTCAGACACTGAATCAACAAGGGCTCCAACGACAAGTTCTTCATCATTAACTTCAATGCTTAAAACTAAAATACACGTATTAATTGTATATTGAATTTGAGACATTCCAAATTTTATTCTTGTATCTATTACAGGTAAAACCGCACCTCTTAAGTTAATTACTCCAACTAAAAAATTAGGAGACTGGGGGACTTTAGTAATTTTAGGAACTTCTAAAATTTCCATAATCTTCATTACAGGAATTGTAAAGTGTTCTTCAGCTAGTTTAAATGACAAAAAAGACTTTGTTTCTCCTGATAATCTTTCTAATGTTGCTTCTGCTTTCATAACTTATTTCAATTCTAATTTAACATGCTCAGTATATAAATCTATTATTTTATGAGTATCCATTACTAATGCAATTGATCCATCACCTAAAATAGTTGCTCCTGATATAAAATCTTGATTTTTATAATATTTACCTATTGGTTTAACCACAGCTTGATATTCTCCAACAATATAGTCTACACTTATTCCTACTTTCTTATCTCCATCACTCACCACGATTATTTGTGATTTTTCGGAATCTGATACATTTTTGTAACCAAACTCTTGTCTGATATTGATAAATGGAACTTGTTTTTCATCTAAGATTAATAATTTATTGAAATTATCCATCATTTCAGAATTATCCACTTCGTAACATTTATTTACTACTGAAAGTGGTATAATATAATTCACATGTGCGATTTCAACTAATAAACCATCAATAATAGAAAGACTTAATGGTAATTTAATTGTTAAAGTGGTTCCTACATTTACCTTAGATTCAACAGATACTACACCTTTTAAATCTGTAATATTTCTTTTAACAACATCCATACCTACTCCTCTACCTGAGATATCTGTTATCACTTCTGCAGTTGAAAATCCTGGATAGAAAATAAAATCAAAAATCTCTTTATCAGTTAATACTTCATCTTCTTTTAAAAATCCTTTTGAAATTGCTTTTTTACGAATAATGTTTACGTCAATTCCTTTTCCGTCATCAATAATTTGAATATAAACCGAAATACCTGAATAAAATGCTTTTAGTTTAACAGTTCCTTTTCTATCTTTATTATGACTCTCTCTTACTTCTGGTAATTCCAATCCATGATCCAAACTATTTCTAATAATATGCATCAATGGATCAGTTAATGTTTCGATAATTGATTTATCCAACTCTGTCTCACCACCTTCTGTAACAAACTGAACTTCTTTTCCAAGTGCCATAGAAACGTCTCTTACCAATCTTTGGAAACGACTAAACATATTATTAATCGGCACTAATGTCATACCAAAAGCAATATCTCTTAATCTTCTTGATAATTTTTCAATATTTTCAGAGATCACCTCTAATTCAGGTGTTTCATTCTTTTGATTATAAAGTGTTAAACTAGCTTGAGTTGTTACCAACTCACTAACTAAGTTCATCAATTCATCTAATTTATCTGAAGAAACTCTAATACTTGAAACTACTTTCTCTTTTGTCTCAACTTTTGCTACTTTTTGAGCTTCAACAGGTGTTGCAACTAGAACATCATTTTTAATAGGTTCAGCCTCTACCTTTTTACCTATACTTTCTGCTAAAAGTATAATTGAGGTAATATCTGTCTTTAAATCTTTAAAGATTGTTCCGTTTACGACCTCATTGAAAGAGGCATTAGAAATTAATTCGATAAATGGAATTTCTGTTATTTCAATCGTTGAATTCCCCTCTACAAAAACAAAAACATCTAATACATCCGTTTTCTGACATGTTGATTCTAAATAAATATCCCAATAGGTAAAACAACTCGTAGGGTTATAATCATTTAACGAAGTTACATGTTTGAAATGAGGAACAATTATACTTTTACCCATAGCTGCTAATTCAGCTACTAAAAACAAAGGATTTGAACCATCTAAAAATATCGATTCTTCTGGTTCAAAATGAATATGAAAAGTTTTAGGTAAATCTATCGGCTCAGATGAAACAGCAACTGGTTGTAATTCTTGCTCTTCAATAACTTGCTCAATATCATGACTATTAACTGACCCTTTACCAATAAATTTATGAATCTCATTTATCAATTTAAAATGATTATCCTTGTTTAATTCTTCTTCTAATTCAGAATCTACAATAATCAAATTTAAATGATCAAATGATGCTAAAGTTGTATTTAATATTTCCTTAGACAACTGCATTTCACCTTGTCTAATTTTATCATAAATTGTCTCTAAATCGTGAACGAATTCAGCAATTTTCGTCAACCCAAACATACTACTATTACCCTTTAAGGTATGCATTACCCTAAATACTTGCTCAATATTCGATTTATCATTTGGATTATCTTCCAACGATAATAAAGAGGATTCTAAGTTTTCTAACAACTCATTAGCCTCTTGAATATAGGTATCTTTCATTTCTTCCATTAGCGTAATACTTTTTTAACAACCGCAAGTAACTTTTCTTTAACAAAAGGTTTAATAATCCAACCAGTCGCTCCTGAATTTTTAGCTTCAATTTTCTTGGTTTCTTGAGATTCAGTAGTTAATATCAAAATTGGCAAGTATTTAAATGCATCTAGCTTTCTAACTTCTTTTAAAAAAGAAATTCCATCCAGACGAGGCATATTCAAATCTGAAATAATCAAATTTACATTTTTGTTTTCTAATAAAAGTTCCAATCCATGTTGACCATCAACTCCTACGACAACATTATAACCCTCACTTCGAAGAGCAAGTCCTACAACTTCTCGTATACTTTCGGAATCATCGACAATTAGTATATTTTTAGCCATCTTATTCTATGTTATCTAATAAATATTTACACAGTAGCAGCAACTTGCGTCTGAAACTCAGTAAATCCACATGTATTTAATAATTTTCTATCCTCTCGAGAAAATTCAGCATAGATTGAAATATATTTTTTCAGTGACCAATAACTCACTCGAATTGCATGAAATAATTGAATTACAGTTAAGTCAATTTCTGTGACATTTTTTAAAGTAACTTCAACAAAATCAAAGTTTTCAAAAACACTGTTAACTTTAGAATAAAGAATTTCAACATTATTAATTGTTAAAGATCCTTCGATATTGATCAAGATTCGTTTTTGAGTTTTTCTTCTTGAAGGGGTAAATTCAATTTTTAAAAACTCTTCATCAACATTTTCAAATAAAGGTTTATTTTCCTCTTTAGATTCTTCAGGAGTAATAACTGTCGGTAGTTCAATAGTCTCTTCAAGTTTTTGCTCTTCAGAATTTACTGACAAATCAATCTGATTTTCAGGATTATCCACATCTAACGAAAATTCGATAGTAGCACTTGTATCAATCGATTCATCCAATGTAAAATCATCTAAACTTAAATCAATGCTAGGCATTTCATCTTCATTTGTAGACTTTTTATTTTTTTCTAAAGGAATAATTCGATCCACTTTCATGTTTTTACCTAAAGCCATCGTTACTCTAATTATTAATTAATATTTCTTTTGCTAAACTTAAATAATCTTTTGCCCCATTTGAATTTCGATTATAACCAAATATACTAGAACCATGAGAAGGTGCTTCTATCAGTTTCACATTACTTCTTATGAAAGTATCAAAAAGAGGGAGATCAAAATTTTCTTTTATATAATCTAATACTTCATTTGAAATATTATTTCTTAAATCGACATTTACAGGTAATACACCTAAAAAAGAAAGGGAATTATTAAAACCATTTTTCACATCATTTACGGTTTTATTGATTTGATTCAAACCTTGTAAACTTAATACATCTAATAAAATGGTACTAATTACCTTATCTGCTAAGACAAGGGCATTAATCGTTAATAATGATTTTGAAGGTGAACAATCAATTATAATAAAATCATACTGATCCTTAATTGGATCAATAATCTCTTTTAAAACAAACAAACGATTTTCGACGCTCTGAATAGATAATTCGATATCTGCTAAATCCATATTAGCTGGAATAACATCTGCTCCTTCACAATTGATAACTACATCTTTGATTTCTTTATCACCGGTAAACACATCAAAAATAGTAGGTAGATTCTCATCTAATCCAAGTGAATAAGACAGATTTCCTTGAGGGTCAAAGTCAATCAACAGTACTTTTTTGTCCAAATTAGCCAATGCAACACCCAAATTAATAGATGTTGTAGTCTTACCTGACCCTCCTTTATGATTAGCAATAGCAACTATCATTTTTTTTTCAGCTTTATTAATTTAGTTAAATTTATTCTAGTAAACTCAACCAACAAATTAACTGCGCAATTATAATCATAAAATAATTAATCAATGTTAATTTATACATTCATAAAAAAGGTGTTTCAACTGTAATTCTATAAAAAAAGGTTGAAATTAATCTCATAACATACTGATTAATAAATACTAACAAACTGAAGGGTTATATTTTTCAATATTTCAATTCTAAGTATAAATGCTTAATCAAGAAAAGGTGAAAAACAAAAGAATTTCTTTAATTTATTTATAC
>JAJTEO010000023.1 GCA_021300395.1 Fluviicola sp.
GATCCAGGAATTAGAACTGGAAGTGGTCCAGTTAAAAACCCAGAGGTAGGAACAGGTAAATTCAAACATGCAATTGGCGGACAAGTTTTAGTAGATCAATATGGTGCATTTCGTAAAATGCAATTTGCGGCTACTTATGCTGTTCATCTTCCGCTTTCAAAAACAGTAAACATGTCTTTTGGTGCAAAAGTTGGATTGTCGAATAATGCATTTATTCAAAGTCGAGCAGTTGTTTTAGATCCAACAAATGATAAAACATATGTAGATTATACTAGCAATAATTCGCGCAAAAATATTTTAGATATTGGAGCAGGTTTGTATGTGTATTCAAATCGTTTTTTCGTTGGAGTTGCAGCTGATCAATTGACTAAAAACATGGTTAATTTTGGTTCTGCATCAGCAAATTTTGATCCTCAAATGTATTTCAATGCTACTGGTGGAATAAAATTAAAAGCGAATGATAACATCACAATAACACCTGCATTTATTGTGAAATATATGACTCCTGCTCCTGTTTCAATTGAAGGAACAATTCAAGTCGAGTACAAAGAATGGTTATGGGCAGGTTTTTCTTACAGAAATACAGATGCAATTATTGGAATGATAGGTCTTAATATTAATAAAAAACTTAAATTTGGATATTCTTACGATTATTCAGTGTCTCGATTTAATCAATATTCAACTGGAGGGCACGAATTAGTTTTAGGAATAATGTTAGGAAGAAAATAAGAATTACGTAAATTATGAAAAAACAACTATTACTATTAGCTTATATTTTAATCGTAAGCATTGGTGCAAATGCACAGTTTTATGACATTACTGAACCGCAATTATTAAAAGGTGATGTTAATACAGGTGCAGATGAAAGCATGCCTATTTTCTCAAAAGATAGTTCTATCCTTTATTTTACTCGTTCATTTGATCCAGCAAATACAGGAAAGGAAAGTGATCAAGATATTTGGTATAGTAAAAAAGATGAAGCTGGAAATTACGGTAAATGTGAAAAAGTTCCAGGAATAAACAACAAATTCAAAAATTCAATTTTCGGTATAAGTGCAGATGGTAATACAATCTATTTGTTAGAAGCTTATGAAGGTAAAAAAGATTTAATGAAAGGTTGTGCTAAAGCAACTAAGAAAGGAAAGTTTTGGTCAATACCTGAACATGTAACAATCCCAACTTTAGATATTGAAGGAGATTTTTACGGTTTTCATGTGAATGAAGCTGAAACATTTATGATTATCTCTTACAAAGGTCCAACGTCAATTGGTGAAGAAGATTTATATGTGAGTAAAAAAGAAGGTCAAGCGTGGGGGGCTCCAATTCATTTAGGGGCAACTATTAATACTGCAGGATTTGAAATTTCTCCTTTTTTATCTAAAGGAACTGATACATTATTTTTCTCAAGTAATGGTTTAGGAGGTTTAGGTGATGCAGATATTTTCTTTTCGGTTCGTTTAGATGATTCTTGGACAAATTGGTCGACTCCAAAAAACTTAGGGGCAAAAGTGAATTCTCCTAAATTTGATGCTTATTTTAGTATGTCTGGGAATCAATTGTTTTGGTCAAGTAATAGAGCTGAAACAGCTAAAGATGATATTTATTACGCTCATAAAATTCCAACTCCTCCATTATTGGCAAGTGCAGTTGGAAAAGATGTGACGATGTTTCAAGGAAGAGATGGTAAAATTGATCTAACGCCTTCTGAAGGAGTAGCTCCTTATACCTTTAAATGGTCAAATGGTGCAGAGACTGAAGATGTTGAAGGTTTAGTAAAAGGAGATTACTCTGTTGTTGTAACAGATGCATTTGGTCAAACGAAAGAAGTGACAGTTACAATTAATGAACCAGATATCAAAGCGGGTGATAATATCGCTGCAATGTTGAACCCAGAGGTTATCGTTTATTTTGATTTAGGAGGTTGGTCAATTCGTCCTGATGCTGCTTCTGAATTAGATCGTATTGTTGCATTTATGAATGAACATCCAAATATTGTTGTTGAATTAGGTTCACATACGGATTGTAGAAGTGCTGCAGCGTTTAACTTACGTTTATCTCAAAATAGAGCAGCTTCTTCTGCTGCTTATATCAAAGCAAGAATCAAAAATCCAAATAGAATTTACGGAAAAGGTTATGGTGAATCTAAACTAAAAGTAAACTGTCCATGTGAAGGTCCAGTTGTTTCTAGTTGTCCAGAAGATCAACACCAATTAAACAGAAGAACAGAGTTTATCATTTTATCAAATGATCCAACTAAAATTCCTAAATCTGATAACATTACTCCAAAAATTGTTGATTACAAGAAAAACCCGAAATTGAAAAATCTTACAGAATCTGTTGGGTCTACTTCTACTTTCGTTGCAGCACCCATGAAACCATTGACAGCTCAACAAAAAGCAGATTTACAAGCAGGTTTTTATATCGTTCAACCAGGAGAAACATTATTTAGAGTACATAAACACACAGGTGTTCCAATTGAAACTCTAAAAAGATTGAATGGATTGACTAATAATGAAGTTAAAATAGGTCAAAAATTATTGGTTAAATAAATTAACTATAGAATTACTAAAAAAGCCTTGAGAAATTAATTCTCAAGGCTTTTTTGTGTTTATAAAGTTTTGAATATTTCGTATTATCTTGGACTCACGAAATCAGCAAAGTTTTCTTCTATTTTTGAGCCAGTATAATCAGGTGTCCATCCATTTGTATCACTGAAAATACGTATTGCTTTAACAAATGGATTTGTTTCACCAGCATCAAACCAATGTTTTGTACCTGTTGGAACAGAAATCAAATCACCTTTTTCACATAATAAATTAAAAATAGGATCTTCATTTTCTAAATTAAACCAGAAAATTCCTTTACCATCCACAAAAAAACGAATTTCATCTTCAGAGTGAGTATGTTCTGCTAAGAATTTTGCTCTGATGGCGTCATAATTCTCAGTCAACTTATTTATTGAAATTACATCAGCATCTAAATATCCACCATGTTGCATGAATGGTTTTAGATCTTTTTCATAAGCTTTTAAGATTTCATCTTGTGTTGCTGTATCTTCGAAAACAACATCACATGTCCATTGATCAAAATAGACTCCTCTTTTATTCAAAAAAGATTTTATTTCTGCAGCCTCTGTTATTTGAACTCCAGTTGAAGGGATACTTAAAATAGCCATATTCTAATAATTTTTATTTCAAATTTAATTACTAATTCTCAATTTAAATCCTTTTAGTAACTGAATTGAATTTTTCTTTGGTTCAAATTCACTGTTTGAATACATAATTTCTATAAAAAATAATACTTTTGCAGACCAAAGAAAGAATAATAATTTTTTAAAAACATAAAAATGAAAGAATCAGTAGAGAAAATAGTTGATGCAATGGCAAAACGTTTTGTGTCTCATCCTTGGCATGGTATTGAAATGGGCGAAAAAAGTCCAGCAATTTTAAATGCTTACATTGAAATTATTCCTGCTGATACAATCAAATATGAAATAGATAAACCTTCAGGACATATAATGGTGGACAGACCTCAAAAATTGTCTAACAATATGCCATGTTTATACGGATTTGTTCCTAAAACTCTTTGCGATAAAAAAGTTGCTGAATTCTGTAATGAGAAAACAGGAAGGACTGATATCGAAGGAGACAATGATCCATTAGATATCTGTGTTTTAAGCGAAAGAGGTTTTTTACACGGAAATATTTTATGTGAAGCAAAAGTGATTGGTGGTTTGAGAATGATCGATGGAGGTGAAGCTGATGATAAAATCATTGCTGTTTTAAAAGGAGATCAAGCTTACGGAGATATTAATGATATTTCTGAAATGCCTAAAATGGTTATTGATAGAGTAAGACATTTCTTTTTAACATATAAAGATTTAGACGGTGGAGCAAAAAATGTTGAAGTAACTCACGTTTATGGAAAAGAAGAAGCGTTTGAGGTAATTAAACGTTCATCTGAAGATTACGATGCAAAATATGGTAATGTAAATGAAAACTTGGTAAACGAGATTTTAGCTGCATTGAAATAATTTTTATAATTGAATATTAAATGCTTGTAGTTTTCTGCAAGCATTTTCTTTTTAAAGAATTCAATAAATAATTGTTAATAACATTTTGTAGTATAAAATTAATTCCTATCTTTGCCATCCTTATAATAGGAAAAATAAATAATTTAAAACAAGCTATATGTACGCAATTGTAGAGATAGCAGGGCAGCAGTTCAAAGTGCAAAAAGATCAAAAGATTTTTGTACACCGTTTAAAAGAAGAAATCGGAGCGAAAGTTTCTTTCGACAGAGTTCTTTTAGTAGACAATGGTGGTAAAATCAATGTTGGCGCCCCAGCTATATCAGGAGCTTCGGTTTCTGCAGAAGTAAATGATCACGTTAAAGGTGATAAAGTAATCGTTTTCCGTAAAAAGAGACGTAAAGGTTACAAGAAAAGAAATGGTCATCGTCAAAGTTTTACTACGATAACTATTACTGACATTAAAGCTTAATATTGAACTTCTTCTGCTAATTTATTATCAGAAGGTAAATTGAAAAACAATGGCACATAAAAAAGGAGTCGGTAGTTCGAAAAATGGTCGTGAGTCTGAAAGCAAACGATTAGGTGTTAAAATTTTTGGTGGACAAGCTGCTATCGCAGGTAACATTATCGTTCGTCAAAGAGGTACAAGTCATCACCCAGGAGCTAATGTTGGGATCGGTAAAGATCACACATTATTTGCTTTAACTGATGGTTTAGTAGAATTCCGTAAGAAAAAAGATAATCGTTCGTTTGTATCAGTAGTTCCATTTGAGACAGCTGAAGCATAATTGATTGCATTATAAAATTTAAAAGCGAGTCCCAATATGGTTGACTCGCTTTTTTTTTGCTTTAAATTTTGAAAGATATAACAAGATAATAATTAACTTAGTTCCCAAAAATACTTTTTATCATGCTCGAATTACAACGTATTCGTAACGAAAAAGAAGCTGTCTTAGAAGGCTTAAAAAAAAGAAATATTGATGCAACAGCAACAATTACTAAATTATTGGAAGTTGACCAAGAATGGAGACTTTCAAAAGCTGAATTAGAAGGTATTTCGGCAGAATTGAATCAAATCGCAAAAGAAATAGGTGATTTATTCAAACAAGGTAAACAAGAAGAAGCAAATGCAGCAAAGTCAAAAACAGCTGATCTAAAAGAAAAAGAATCGACTTTAAAAACGAAAGTTGATGGTTTAGATGCTGAAATGACGCAATTATTATATCAATTACCGAATGTTCCAAATGAATTAGTACCAGCAGGAAAAAATGAATTGGATAACATTACGGTTTTAGAAGTTGGATCAAAAAGAATTTATGATTTTGAAGCAGTTCCACATTGGGATTTAGCTAAAAAATACGATTTGATTGATTTTGAATTAGGTGTTAAAATCACTGGTGCTGGTTTTCCAATTTACAAAGGAAAAGGAGCAAAATTACAAAGAGCATTAATCGCTTTCTTTTTAGAAGAGGCAGAAAAAGCAGGATACGAAGAATTTATTCCACCTTTAGTTGTAAATGAAGCAAGTGGATATGGTACAGGTCAACTTCCTGATAAAGAAGGACAAATGTATTATGTGAATGAAGATGATTTATATCTAATTCCTACAGCTGAAGTTCCTTTGACAAATATTTACAGAGATGTGATTTTGCCATCTGAAGATTTCTCTATTAAAATGACAGGTTATACGCCTTGTTTTAGAAGAGAAGCAGGTTCATATGGAAAAGATGTTCGTGGATTAAATCGTTTACATCAATTTGATAAAGTAGAAATCGTTCGTATCGAGCATCCTTCAAATTCTGAGAAAGCATTAGAAGAAATGATTGATCACGTGAAAGGTTTATTAGAAAAATTAGGACTTCACTATAGAATTTTAAGATTATGTGGAGGTGATACTGGTTTTGCTTCTGCTATGACATATGATTTTGAAGTGTATTCAGCAGCTCAAGAAAAATGGTTGGAAGTAAGTTCAGTTTCTCGTTTTGATACATTCCAATCTACTCGTTTGAAATTAAGATTTAAAACAGCTGATAAGAAAACGCAATTGTGTCATACGTTAAATGGAAGTGCTTTGGCATTACCAAGAATAGTTGCTTCATTATTAGAAAATCATCAAACTCCAGAAGGAGTAATTGTGCCTGAAGCATTAAGAAAATATACAGGATTCGACATCATCAATTAATATAAGAAACCGCTTTAATAGAGCGGTTTTCTTTTTTATTAAAAATCAAATCACTATTTTTATTAAATGTTAAAATATATATATTTTAGTCTCTTTTTAGTGCTTTATTCTTGTTCCGATTTTGGGAAATCTGGACAACTTGATTCAATTGAAAAAATGACTAAAACGATAGATAGCCTTTCTATTGTTTTAGAAGAATATCCAATTGACAAAATTGAGGAGATTAGTTATGACTTCGCTCAAAATGAAGAAAGAATTCAGTTGAATTTAAAATCAACAGATACCATTAATTTGGATCTTGGCAAAAAATTAGATGCTTTAAAAAAAATAAGGTTTTCATTTCGTCCGTTAAAAGAGATGAATGAAAAGTTGCACTTAGATTTTAAAAATGAATTGAAGGTTTTACATAATTTAGAAAATGATATTACAAGTAGTAATGGAGAAAGAGTTAATTATTCTAAAAATGTAGAAGTCGAAATCAAAAAAGTAAATGACTTAAAAAATCTATTATTAACTTACACGAATAAAAGACAAGAGGCAATCTCCGTTTATGAAAAACACAAAATTGATTTAGAGCAATTTGCAAATTCAATTTCACAGAATTAATAATATGAAGAATCTAGTATTGGTCGTTAGTTTGTTTATTTCATTATTGAGTTATTCTCAAGGTGAAACTGATCAGCAATTGGCTCAATATTATTATGGAAATGGTGAATTCGATAAAGCGCTAGGTTATTACGAGAAAATATTCGGTAAAGATCAAAATGGATTCAACTTTAATCGTTATTATGAATGTTTGTTAAAAACCAATCATCAAAAAGAAGCTGAAAAACTGATTAAAAAACAAATATCTTCTCAACCTGAAAATATTGAATTAGTGGTATTGATGGCTGAATTTTATGAGCAAACAGAAGAGAATCAAAAAGCTGATAAAATTTATGAAGGCTTAATAGATGATATAAAAACCAATCCCATGATGGTGATTTCGGTTTATGACGCCTTGAAGCAAAAGAATAAATTGGATTATGCTTTAAAAGCATTGGAAAAAGGACGTAAGGTTTTCAAAGACAGTTATCCTTTAAATGTTCAATTTGGTGAATTATATTTTCTTCAAAACAATTACACGAAGATGGTTGATGAATATTTGGATTTACTTCAAATTCAGTCTAATTATCTAGAAAATGTAGAGTCTATCTTGTCTAAACAAATCGATTTCACAAAAGAGATTTCCCCAGAGTATGATATTTTAAAACAAAAATTACTTGAAAAAATTCAAAAGCATCCAGATGACATTATCTATTCGGAACTTTTAACTTGGCTTTTTATTCAAAAGAAAAACTTTAAAGCTGCTATTATTCAAGCTCAAGCCATAGATAAACGTATTAGAGGTGAAGGTAAAATGGTTTATGAATTGGGAACAATTTGTATCGAAAACAAAGAATTTGAAGCTGGAAGAAATGCATTTAAATACGTTATGCAATATGGAACTGAAAATATGTTTTTTTACGAAGCTGAAGGTTCTATCTTGAACAGTAGATATCAAGAAGTGACGACTAATCGTAATTATTCTGCAGAAGAAATTGTAAATACAATTCAAGAATATAAAACAGCCTTATCAAAACCAGGAAGAAAAAAGTTTAGTATTCCATTGATTATCGAATTGAGTCACATTGAAGCGTATTATGGGAATCAAGTGGATAGTGCAATTGTTCAATTAGAAGAAGCGTTGACATTTCCATCGTTGACAGATATGATGCGTGCAGAAATTAAAATGGAATTGGCTGATATTTTAGTTTTAAAAGGAGAGATTTGGGATGCTTCTTTATATTACATGCAAATTGATAAAGATTTTAAATTTGAACCGATTGGACATGAAGCAAAGTTTAAAAATGCGCGTATTTTTTATTACGATGGAGAATTTGATTTTGCACAATCACAATTAAGTATTTTAAAAGAGTCAACAACCAAATTAATTGCAAATGATGCGATGGATTTATCGCTATTGATTACTGAGAATTACGGGTTAGATAGTAATTACGAAGCCATGCAATTTTTCGCAAATGGAGATTTATTAGTTGAACAGCATAAGTTTCAAGAAGGATTCGCTTTGTTTGACAGTATCACAAAAAAGTTTGCTTACCATAGTTTGAGTGATGATATTCTTTTGAAGAAAGCAAAAGCAATGGAATCTCAAGGGAAATGGCAGGAAGCGGTTCCTTATTTGGAAGAATTATTAAAGTATTATTCTGAAGATATTTTAGCAGATGATGCGTTGTTTATGCTAGGAGATTTGTATGAAAATCATTTGAATGATAAAGAAAAAGCAGCAGAATATTATAAAAAAATTCTATTCGATTACAAAGGAAGTTTACATGTTGTCGATGCACGAAAACGTTATCGAATATTAAGAGGAGATAAATTAGATGTTGATGATTTAGAATAAATGCTTCATCAAATTTATTGTACAGAGAAAAACCAATTTCAAAAATTCTAAATTATATGGCTATTAATACTAAGCTTTTATCAAAAATTTGCACAACACCAGGAGTGTCTGGATTTGAACAACGTATTAGAGAAGTTGTACTTGAAGAAATCAAAGATTTAGTAGATGAAGTTCAAGTAGACAATATGGGTAATGTTTATGCGATTAAAAAAGGAAAATCGGACAAAAAAGTTATGATTGGGGCGCATATGGATGAAATAGGTTTCATCGTTACACATATTGATGATAAAGGATTTATTCGTTTTCATACCTTAGGTGGATTTGATCCAAAAACATTAACTGCTCAACGTGTAATTATTCATGGTAAAGAAGATGTTATTGGAGTAATGGCATCAAAACCAATTCACGTGATGACGCCTGATGAACGAAATAAAGTTGCAAATCTTTCAGATTATTTCATTGATACAGGTTTAACAGCTGAAGAAGTAAAAGAATTAATTGAAATAGGAAATCCAATCACGAGAGAACGCGAGTTTATCGAGATGGGAAATTGTGTGAATGGAAAATCTTTAGATAATCGTTTAGCAGTTTTTATTTTAATAGAGACATTAAAACAATTGAAAGGAAAAGAAGTTCCTTATGATATTTATGGTGTTTTCACAGTTCAAGAAGAAGTAGGGATTCGTGGAGCGAATGTTTCAGCATTAAGAATTAAACCAGATTTCGGTTTTGGATTAGACACAACAATTGCATTTGATTTACCAGGAGCTGCTGCGCATGAGATGATCACAAAATTAGGAGAAGGAACAGCCATAAAAATCATGGATGCATCAACAATTTGTGATTACAGAATGGTTGATTTTATGAAAAAAACAGCAACGAAACATAATATTAAATGGCAATCTGAAATTTTAACTGCAGGAGGCACAGATACAGCTGGGATTCAACGAATGGTAGAAGGTGGATCAATTGCCGGTGCAGTTTCAATTCCAACCAGACATTTACATCAAGTAATTGAAATGGCTAATAAAGATGATATTCAAGGAAGTATTGATTTGTTAGTAGCTTGCGTTTCTGAGCTTGACACTTATGATTGGAAATTTTAGAAATTTTTAAATTATTTTAGAAAGGAGAAAATATTTTCTCCTTTTTTTTGTTATAATAGTTTAAGAATACATAATCTAAATTTTTGGCATACAGTTTGAAATAGGTTAAATAACTAAAATTATTGAGTTATGAAAAGGGTTGTTTATTTTTTCGGATTTATTGGAGTATTTGTAGCCTTAACAAGTGGTGATACAGTTTCATTACCTACAGTTTCTAATAAAGCATTCCAAGTAGGAGAGAAGTTGAGATATAGAATTACCTATGGATTTATGGATGCAGGTGAAGCCGTCTTAGAAGTTAAATCGACATCAAAAAAAGGCGGAGATAGAGAATTACTTCAAGTTGGAGGAACAGGAAGAACGTTGGGAGGATTTAATGCATTTTTTAAAGTGGTTGATAAGTACGAAAGTTATATCGATAAGAAAGGTATTTTTCCTTGGTATTTTGTTCGACGTGTAGATGAAGGTGGATATAAAATCAATCAAGATTATGCTTTTAAACAAGATAAATTAAAAGTAGATAATGGTGATGGAAAAGAATTTAAAACGCCATTAGCTATTCAAGATATGATTTCTTCTTTTTATTATGCTCGTACGATGAACTTTAAAAATTTAAAGAAAAATGATACGTTTGAATTCAAATGCTTCATGGACGATGAAATTTATAATTTGAAAGTTAAATATGTTGGTGATGAACAAATACACATCCGAAAAGGAAAGTTTAAATGTTTAAAATTTGTTCCGGTCGTTCAAACAGGTCGTTATTTCAAAAGTGAGGATGATGTGAATTTCTGGGTAACCAAAGATGAAAATAGAATCCCAATTTTGGTTAAAGCAAAAATTCCTGTTGGGATTGTGAAACTTCACCTTGTTGAATGGGAAGGCTTGAAAAATGACTTAACAAGTAAAATTAACTAGTAATGAGGAGCTAATATTAGCTCCTTTTTTGTTTTTAGAATATTGCAAAATCAAAAAAGAAAAAAAGTTTAAATTTTTTACTGATTCTCTTAAGAATTTACTTGCTTTCTAAATCATTTCATTTATTTTTGCTCCAAAATCAGAAATAAAGAATGAATACCAACGAATTTCAAATTGTCGAAAAAGAAACAATTCCAAATTGTCACTTTCACGAAGGTGAGATTTTAGAAAATGAAGCTGATAAAAAAGCAAGACAATTTGAATTAGATCGTGCAATCGCATTAGGTAATCTAGAACATTTCAAAGTGAAAATATTTTTCGCTGATGATAAAGGAAAAAAAGTTGTAAATACTACAATTTGGGGTATAACAGATTCTTCAATTTTATTGAAGCAAAATGTAATTATTCCAATTAGACGAATCATAAAATTAGAAATTTAATTAAAAAAGATTATGGGAAAAAAGCGTTCAATCATAAGCTACGATAAGTTAACCATTGATCAAAAAAAACAAATCTTAAGAGATTTTCCGGATGGTTATGGCAATCATTTAACGACTATTATGACTGCAACTGGTGAGTCACAAGATGCATTGATTTGGGAAACAGATGAGATCATTTATCTAGTTAAAATCACTAAAGCGATGGCTCGTCCAATTTTAGATGATGATGATGACGATGATTTTGATGATTTAGAAATCGAAAAATTAGCTGACATCAAAGATGAAGACGAAGATGTTGATGATGACACAGATGATAGTTATGATGAGCCTGCTGATGAACCTGCAGAGGATGATGATGACGAAGAATAAAATAAATTTATAGATATTAAAAAAGGCCTCATTTGAGGCCTTTTTTAATATCTATTATATTGTATAAACTAAGATTATTCAATATAACTTAATTTCAACATATTTGATTTACCATTTTCTTCTAAAGGAATGGAAGCCAAGTTGATTACTAAATCACCGACTTTCAATATTTTCTTTGTTTTTAAAATGTGTTTGATGTCAGCTATACTGTGGTCAGTACTAATACGTTTATCATAAAAAATACCTTTCACACCCCAAACCAAATTTAATTGAGTTAAAATTTGTTCATTGCTCGTAAAAACATAAATCGGTGCTTTTGGTCTTTGAGAAGCAATTTTGTATGCTGTATATCCTGAAAATGACATTGTAATAATCGCATCAGCTTCAACTCTTTGAGCTAAACGACAAGCGTTGAAACAGATTGAATCAGAAATAAAACGATCTTGTGTTTTGTCAGGTAGCTCCTCTTTGTTGTAAATTCCTTCAAACGACTCCATCTCTGTTACAATTTTTGTCATCGTTTTAATTACTTCAATTGGATGATCTCCTACCGATGTTTCACCAGACAACATAACTGCATCAGCCCCATCCAAAACTGCATTTGCTACGTCATTAACCTCTGCTCTAGATGGTGTAAGATTTTTGATCATACTTTCCATCATTTGAGTTGCAACGATGATTGGTTTTGCTTGAAGCGCACATTTTTTAATCAACATTTTTTGAATTAACGGAACGCTTTGGTAAGGAACTTCCACTCCTAAATCTCCTCGAGCAACCATTAAGGCATCACTAACGTTAATGATTTCATCAATATCATCAATTGCTTCTGGTTTTTCGATTTTAGCAACTACTTTTGCTTTACCATGTTGTTGACTAATGATGTGCTTTAATTCAATAATATCTCTAGCATTTCTAACGAAAGATAAACCAATCCAATCTACATTTTGTTGTAAAGCAAAATTTAAATCTTCTTTATCTTTCTCTGTTAAAGAAGGCATTGAAATTTTTGTATTTGGGAAGTTTACCCCTTTTTTAGAAGATAAAATCCCTCCATGGATAACAATTGCTTCAATTTCTTTGATTCCGTCTGTTTTAATAACTTCTAAAATCAATTTTCCATCATCTAATAAGATTCTTTCTCCTGGATGAACATCTGCAGGAAGTTTTGAATAATTGATAGAAAATTTTTGAGCTGTACCAATGATTTTTTCTGTTACAATAAGAACTTTTGATCCTGAAACTAATTCAACACCATTGTTCTCCATTTCATCCGTTCTGATTTTAGGACCTTGTAAATCTGCCAGAATAGCAACATTTAATCCTGTCTCATCATTTAATTCACGAATGATTTTCACTACTTTTTCATGGTTTTCATGTCCACCATGAGAGAAGTTTAAACGACATACGTTTAATCCCTCAATGAACATTTGTCTCAGTGTCTCTTTGTCACTTGAAGCTGGACCTAATGTTGCTACTATTTTTGTTTTCTTCATAATTTTTTATTTAATTCTAGTTAACTAGAGCTTTATCTAAATATTAAATTCTCTGTAGACTCAATTTCCATTGGATCTAATGGGAATACTGCTAATACACTAGAGAGTTGTTTCAATTTTTGACTGATACTATCCAAATCTTCATAGTCAATTCCATAAATAAATAAAAAGTAATCTATACTTGGCTTCTCATGAATTAAAAACTTTCCAAAGTGCTTGTTTTTAATTAGATAGTATTCCAATAAATTATCTTCATCTTTATATTCGTAGAGTGAATGTTGAGATAAATAGGTCCCTTTTTTATTGACCACAATGAAATCTTCATGCGCTTTACTTAAATGTAAGGCTAAAACATTATTGATTCCCCAAACTAAACGATAATCATTGTGATGAGAGCAAATTCCTATCATCTCATATTCATAATCGTTATCTAAAGAAAGAATGTGTTTTTTAGATTTACTCATTACTAGTGTTATCTATGCGAATTTAATGAAAAATTTCTCCACTATTTCTTATTTCAAAAAATAAAACAAAGCACTTGAGCATAATTTCATAAAAGCCTTAAATGTTAATGATAACTTCTAAATTTATTAAAGCAAAGTTCATATCAGAAAATTATAATTAATATTGTAAAAACTTAGAAATGAAAAAATTCAATTCTTGTTTATTAACAATTTTTTATCAATGAATTTAATATTTTCTTCATTACGGAAGACGATTTCTTATTCAATCGCTTTTTTTGTTTTAATTATATTGATGCGACTTATTCAGTCATTGATTGAACCTAAACAATTATTAGGAGAAAATATCGCTTTTTCGTATCATTTCAAAGGAATAATATTTGATTTGTTGCTTGTGGGAGTGTTATCCATATTAGTAACTGTTTTAGATTTAATTTTTAAGAGTAGAAAGTTTTTTATCGTTCATTTTTGTTTTCTACTTTTCTTGTTCTCAAATCTTTTCTTAACTATTTTTTTTATTGAAACGAACGAATTACTGAGAGAATCTATTTATTTTTTAACTTTTCAGGAAATTAAACTTTCAATAGGATCAGAAGCCCATTTCAATGGATATTTGATTTTAGAATTAATTGCTATTCCTATTATTTATTTTGTTGTAGGAAAATTTTTAGCAAAAAAACAATTTTCGAAAATTGCATTGGTTAGTTTTTTAATTATTCAATTGATATGTTTCTCTATGTTACTTAGAATGGAATTTAAATCGGAACGAAATTCAGCAGAAACATTGATTGTCAATAATAAAATTTCAGTTTTTTTAAATTCAACTTTTCGATATCTATTCAGTGAAAATTCGAAAGATAAATTATATACTAAAGAAAGTTTCGCAGGAATAAAACCTTCCGTTTTTGCTAAAAAGAGTGAGTTTGAGAATTATCCGTTACTTCATGATTTACCAAGTGAAAGTAATTTTGCTAACTTTTTTAATAAAAGTAAAAAAGGTCCACCTAATATTGTTTTCATTATAGTAGAAAGTTTATCATCTTGTATGGTTGGTGAAAAAGCAGAAAATACAGGACATTTAATGCCGTTTTTAGATTCGCTAATACCTCAAAGTATTTTTTATCCTAATTTTCTTTCAACCTGCGAACGGACTCACAATGTTTTGCCTGCATCTTTATCATCTGTTCCTAATGCTCCAAATGGAAATATGCTTTTGACGATGGAATATCCGTTACATTGGTCTTTAATTTCATTGCTTAATAAAGATTACTATTCACGATTTTATTGTGGAGTTGATTTAAGTTTTTGCAATATGAACGGCTATATGAATTATCATAATACAGATTATTTAGTTCAAAAATGGGAAAAGCAATTTTCATGTAAAATTGATGGAAAGAATCACCAATGGGGTTTTCCAGATGAACAATTATTTAAAAAATCTTGGGTTGATTTAAATAAATCAAAAACAATTGTTAAACCTCGATTTGATGTTTTTTTAACTATAAGTACACACGATCCGTTTATTATTCCTAAACAGAAATATTATACTAAAATAGTAGAAGATAAAATTAAATCAATAAAAAATCCAACACAAAATCAGAAAGATGTGTTGAACTATGCTTCCGCTTTTTCAACTTATGTTTACACAGATGATGCATTAAAAAGCTATTTCAAAGAGGCAAGTAAAAACAAGGATTTTGACAACACTATTTTTTTTATTTTCGGAGATCATGGAAATCAGTTTTGTCTATATGATGCATTAGAACGATATAAAACACCACTAATTATTTTTTCACCTTTACTTAAATCGCCTCAGAAATTTAATGCTGTTTCAACACAATTGGATCTTGCTCCAACTGTGTTGAATTATTTGAGAACGACTTACAATCTAAAACTACCTGAAAAAGTTCCATTTATAGGAAAAGAGTTAAGCTTTGTGAAAAAATATGAGTGTAAGCGAACAATTACTTTGAATAGCATCAATCTAGATAATAATTGTCTTGTTGATTACAATCATTTTCTTTATAATGATCAACTATATAAGATTAACAAAAATTTGAATTTAAAATCGTATGAAAATAAGTCTCTTAAATTTAAATTAAGTAAACAACTAGAATTATACAATAATATGACTAATTATGTTCATTTTAATGACATGTTTCTACCTCTAAACTATTATCAAAAATTTACCCAAGCTGAGTTGTTTAATTTATTGTATGAAAATGTAGAGCAAAAGTCTCGAAATATTAAATCCATAGACGAGTTTATAAATATTGGTAAAGATTTAGTATTTCCAGGACATACCAAAATGATTAAAATTGATTATAAAGCAGATTATTATATTTCATCAAATGAAATGAAAAAGCTATTACCAAATTTAACATTTTCATTAGATAATATTATTTCTAATGGTAAAA
>JAJTEO010000156.1 GCA_021300395.1 Fluviicola sp.
GATTGGGTTTGTTAGCAACTGGTGGCGTCCTGGTAGCAACACCAGTTGCATTACCAATTGCAATAGTAACAATTGGACAATATCTAATTGTTGCAGGGTCGGTTGCTACGGCTGTTGCTCAAACAGCTGTAGAAGGAAATTAAAAAAGTGTAAAAATTTAAAGGTTAAAAAAATGGGGAATTGTGTTGATTTATTTAGCAAACAAGATAATGATTTGCTGGTAAAATTTGGAATGAAAAGAAAACCAGCTTTTAAAGCAGGTGCAGAATTAAGCAGCAAAGTGAATTTGGTTGCAATTGATGTGAACGAGGAATTAATTGAAAATTCTGAAGTGTTTGAAATGAACATCAAGATTGAGCGCTCAGTTCCTTCAGATTGTGATATCACAATTGAAGCTATTCAAGAAAAGCAAAAGGAACTTGAAGTTCAGTTAAAATGCCTAGCTCAATTAGCTGAAACTAAAAAAGTTCAAGAACAAAACGTTTAAAATTTAGGACATGTATCCACATCACGATCATAGCACAGCGCTTGGAACAGCCTCAGGAACGGTGTTAACCGTGCTTGCAACTATTGATTTGCAAGATGTATTTAAAACTGTATTATTAGCAATTATTGGTGCTACTGTGAGTTTTGTGGTTACTTTGTTTTTGAAGTGGGTTGTGAGGAAAATTAAAAAGTGATTTTTTATTTTGGTTGATTAATAATGAACCGTTCGAGATGAATTTCGAGCGGTTTTTTGTTGTAAACGGTTTCCAATTAGGCAAAGGCGCCTTACAAGTATAATCATTTTTGCGCTTTTGCTTTTTTGGTGTTATAAGCAGTTTTATATAAATAGTTCGTCTTTATAATCTTCGATGACTTGGCCAATGGATTTCAAACTTGATTGATTGTTAATTAACTCCATTTCTTTTAGTCTATATATTATTGATGTCTTTGATACATTGAATAGATATGCCAATCTCTTTGTTATTTCATTAAAGTCTTTAATATTCTGATATTGGTCGTCAAGAAATATTGTGCCTCGACTTTTATTTAATTGGTCTTGACATTTCCAAAGATGTGCAAGAAATTGTGCCTTGGGTAAAGTTAATGAGGCTGCGAAGTAATTTGCTTGCCACTCAATCCATTGTCGAGGATTATTCAGGTCGTGTTTGCCAGTTTTAAAATTCAACTCAAAATCATTAAATGAGTTGTACAGAGTTTGTCCTATCGAAAGCCTTTGGTGTAAGGTATAATGACCAAATTCATGAGCTAGAATAAACAGCTCGCGATTCGTGTTTCGTATTAAAGTATTCAATCCAATTGTATTATTATTATAGTCACATGAACCAAGAATTGAGGCATCATTAATGTCACAAATGCTTACTTTATACTCGTTTTTTAAATATTCTATGAGCTTTTTTGTCGAGAGAGTATGCGCATTTGTTAAAATTTTGGGATCAATTTTATCTAATTCGTCTTTGGATATCTTTTCGATATCTTCTTTCGATAATTTGTCAATTCCAAAACTTATTCGATTGTCTCTAGATATTATTTGAAATGAGCTTAGTATTTTCTTATCAATTAGTCGTTCAATATGCTTTGAACCTTCGTCTATAATACTTCTGTCAATTGTATCTGTTATTAAGGGTATAGCATGCGGTTCCGTCTGTCGCGATTTCCTATGTAGAATGATTTTGTAGTCTTCACAGGACTCTCCTTCTATAACCATCATTCCAGTTGATTCAGCGAGATTAAATCCCCCTTCCTGAAGTGGGGAATTAGAAATAAAGATCCCTTTGACATTTACTCCCGCAACCTGTAAAATTTTACTATGAAAATCTTCTATTTTATTTACTGGAACTCTTTTGTCAAAATCTTTACATTCTATAATGTAAAGCAAGACGTATCTGTTTGCTCCAGGAGGCCACACCTCAATAGTTAAATCAAATTTAATATTCTTCTTTCGTAAAGATGAAAAGTACTCTTTTTTTTGAAAAATTCTTATGTGTTCTGTCAGATGACCGAGTTGTTCTTCCTCGATCATTTTTTTTATGATACCGAGAGATTTCAATTCGAATTTATCTCCAATTTCTACCGTGTTCAATTTTTTCAAATATTGTGTATTAATGATGGCTTTTAAAGTTTTCCAAAAAGGCAAAAGCCCTAAGTATAGTGAATTTTGCGCTTTTATTATTTCGTGATAGTTGAATTAAATATCTGAAATATCTATTAAGTTTATTCCGAAATTATAAGGTTGAAGTTCTTTTACAACTTGAACTAAAGAATATTTTGCTATGTTCGATTTACAGTTATCAATTCTGTCTAGAATAGGTTTATTTTTGTAATGATTATTCTTAAAGGCCATGACGAAATTTATTGGAATTCGACCATCTTTCAGTTTTGGTAATAGTTCCATATGGTCTATTTTTTTGGAAGGATTTCTTTGGTTATACTCATTTAATGTTTTAGTCAAATAACTTGAACCCTGATGGTTTTTTAAATCATTTGATAGTCTTTTTGCTGAAAGAATGACTTGAATATATAGATCTCTCATTTTTGTATTAAACCCATCCTTAACATGGACGAAATATGCTTGATTATTATGAAATGTCAAAATGTCGCATAATTCTATATTATCCTTGATAACTTTATCTAATACATAGTAATTTCTTTTGCCAGAATAACTTCTATTATACTCATCTTCATCAATTCCATCTGGCCATTTTTGAAGTATTGATTTATCCAATTGATATTTGATATAATACTCTTTTGCATCATTATTCATGAAATTTAGATACTCATCTTCAAGCAGATACCAATGACCGTCAATTCGAAAATACTTATGTCCTATATAATCAATCTCAGCTGTAATATGGGAAAAGAATGTTCCGTAAGTGACATCTCTGTCGTTTACTTTGCCGACAATGTTTAAGGTATATAACTTTCCTTTTATATCAAATCGGTTATTTATATCTTCAAGACTATTAAAAATGTGTTGAGTACACGCGAAATATAAATTTGAGCGATCATTTATCTCTATGTCTTCCTTACCACGCGAAAATTTGAATCGTACTAAAAAATTATCGCATTCATAAAACGTTTCTAGTTTCGAGGGATGAACAATTTCAATAATGTCTTGATGACGGACATTTGCATTAGCTGGAGAATTATGACTTAACACATCGTCAACGACAATTTCTTTTAATGTTTCATCCAATTCATTCAATAGACTTAAGTCATCTATTTTAGAAAATAGTGTTAAAGGCTTTGGTTCATTCTCTTCGCAAATACGATGCAAGTCTTGAATTAATTCCTTCAATTTTTCAAAATCAAGTTTTTTACGCAAAAGGAAATATGATCCTACTTCTAATAGTGCGAAATTATCATCAAGGTCATATTTCTTAAACTCACCTTCTTTTAATTCTTTCCGAATTTTCAATTTTATTTTTGATGGTATTTGCGAATATTCAAGAGTCTCAGAAATTGTTTGATTGAAATTAAATGTTTGATTTAATTGAGAAACATTATTAGCAATCCCTCTAGTTTTGAGTTCAACAACTACATCCTCTGTCGGATTAGCTAATCTTTGATAAATATCTATCCCAAAACTTGGGTGAATGAATTTCTTAATCACATTCATTCCATTACCGCTAATTACACAATATATTTTACCTTCAAATTCAATAAATAAAACAAATGAAAATTCTACTATGTCAAAATTTTGACTTTCAGTAAGTTCGTCAGGCAAGAATATTTTCCAGTAAAATTTTTCCTTAGGTTGATTAAAACAATATGACCAAAAAACGAAACTCATAGTAAGATTGATCAATTAGAAAGATTTTAAGATCAAATTTCATTTGACTGTTATCCATAGATTTTTTTTACAGTTTAGGTTATTGCTTATAACGTTTTGCAGCTACCCGAAGGGCGGGACTTTTACCACAAAACTTGATTTGAAAAACTAATGTTTGATTAACCACAAAACTGTCTTTGGAACACGAAACCCCGCCTTTTGGGTAGGTGCTGTTACCTGCTGGCGTTATTCTGTCTATCATACTGCTAACGAACCGATATAATGCTTAAATGCAGATTGGTTTTTATTCGTCAAAAAGTTAACACTGTAATTTTCATTTGAAGAATAAATGTGAACCCAATTTTCTACACACTCAAATGTTATGTCACCACCTGTATTTTGGGTAATTGTATTGTATCCTTGGTAGTAATCTAAATATTCAGAATCAGCTTCTCCAATTACAATGATTTTTGGTTTAAGAACGTCAAGAATAGATTTTGGTATTTTTCCTGTTTTACGTCCATGATGTGGTGCGAATAGAATGTCAGTTTTAGGAAGTTTTAAGTCTGCTTCGATATTATTCATGAAATCTGTTTCAACGTCTCCCATCCAAACAATAGTCGCACTATCTTGGATACCGTATTTTATCATTGCCGAAATGTTATTTGGGCTTCCTCCTTCATTTGCAATTTTTAGTGCGTCTTTATAAAATTGATTCGAAGTGTCTGGCCAAAGAATACTTATTCCTGCTTGTTTTCTAGTTTCATCACTTTCATTCATCCATTTTCTTGAACACCCTTTGTATATATTGAATGCTTTGGCTGAATCACGTAATTCACAATACTTTTTAAAATCATTAGTTTCAATTTCTTTTGTCGCACTATTTTTCACACAATAGAAATTCACTATCGGCATTCTACTATTTAAATATTCAATTCCACCAAAATGGTCTCCATCAGGATGTGTGGAAATGAACCTAGACAATGTTTTTGATGCAGATTCTTTAATCAATTCATCAACTATTCTTTTTTTGTTCTCTTCTGTCCCAGTAATATTGCAGTCAATAATAGTGAAGTTGTCAGTGTTATGTTTAATATAAAACATATCTCCATTTCCAACAGATAATGATTTTACTATACTCATCTTATGATATTGATTATTCGTTTGCGTCTATTCGTTTAGTAATATAATTGGTTTGCTTTCTATACGAGAAAATGAATAGTATAAAAATCAAAATTGTCAAGGTTATAATTGAAATCGAATTATCAAATTGAAACTTTATTGAGAGATAATTAAATAACTTCATTAGGAGTAAAAGAATTATCATTGCATTTAAAGTCCTGTAAGTGTTATTAACTTCTGATAAAAGTTCAATTTTTGAATCCTTTTTTGATGCACTTACATATTTGTGATATTCTCTAAATTTTAAAAACTTTACTTTCTTCAGAAAAGGTTCAATTATGACAGAGCCGAATCTACTGATTACCATTCCGATAAAATAGTACAAGAATGCGCCTAAAATGTTGTCGTCTTGAATAAAATCGTAGTCCGTCAATTTTTTTGCTATAACTACGAATAAAACTCCTGGAAAGAGGTAGTTAAAAATGTTGTATGATGATATTTTGTCTATAATATCTTTCACTGTATTATTTTTATTGTCAGTTTGTTTCTTTACGCTTGCAGGTAACTACCATATTGGCGTACTAATATACTATTCATAATAGAAAATGAATAAAAGTAACTATCTACATGTAATAATTCTTGAAATAGAATCAATCAGAAACAAATTGTATTTCTGATTGATTATTATTCTATTTTAACACCTCTTGAATAAGCGCCAATTTTAACTGCTGCATCAATTGAAATTGTTTTAATATTGTCTGTCTTTGATTTTCAAGTTGGTGAATAGTTGAAATATTCTTTTTTGCTTTTTCGGGATTTGCTTGGTATTTTTTGATTCCTAATTGTATGACTTCTTTTAAGCAATTCAAACGTATGTATGGTATGACGGAACCCAGTAATTTTTGATGGAATGTTTTTCCTTGCCATAGTCCGAAAATTAGCCAGTAAAGTTGTTCTTTTTCTTCTTCTGTTTCACATTCGCATACAAAACAATTTGGACATGGTTGATCCATTGGTTTTCCGCTGTTATTTCCTTTGTTTAGAATGTAGAAAATGTGCCCAGAATATTGTTTTTCTGGGCTGAATGTGGTGATTTTGATTGTTTTCATATGAATAGGTTTACTTGGCTTTTTCTTGTTTTTTTCGCAAATGGTATATGATGCTCAATGAATTGTAAAAGCCTTATATACATTGCTTTTTTTGAGCCAAAATCTAGTTTGGTGATTTGATAATTGATGAATTCAATTTCTCTTAATAATTCATCTTGGGTCATCTTTGATAAGATTGATTTGATGACTGCTGGATTTACGTTTTCGTACATAACTTGGGATTTAAAATTATGCTCTGCTCAGCTACGCTTCGCGCAATCATTTTTGAAGAAAAAGAGAAAAAAACCGAAAAAAAAGAAAAAAGAATGCCTTGATTTTTGGGAGTGAAGGAATGAAGACAAGATTTTTGACAAAAAAATACTACCCGACAAACAAAGTGAAAATGTGACTTAGAATGAGGTTTCTAGTTGTAAAATGAATTAATAGATGTAATTAGAAATTGAGGGTGGAGATTTTATTGACAAAACCCGAAGGGCTTGAACTTGACGCAATGACGAAGCGACTTATCTTTGCTTTCATTTTTTATTTTTGACACACCGAAGAGTGAATTTTAGTCAACCGGAAAGTTTTTTAGAAGTGAGATTTATTTTTCTTCATTTGTAGTAATGAACTTTTTGAATATATAAACTACGAGGCTTTGCCTTCAGTATTGTGGCAAGGAGGGTTGCGACTGACATCGTATTTTTAGTAAATAGGCATTAGTAATTAGTCAATAGGTTTTAGTCAATAGTTAGGATTTTTATTGAAATGAAAAATATTATTTTGATTTATTATCACTAGTAAATAATTGAGATTGTTATATATAGAAAATTGATATTTTTTAAATTATCTCAATGCTGATTTGAATGATAAATTAAAGAAAAGGAAATGGTGCCTACAGCGTGGGATGGAAAAAACTGGGGCTTCTATTATTTGAGGGAAGAAAAGATAGCTTTATTTTGTTGTAGAAGTGTTTTTATGAAATGAGATTTTTGACCCCAGTGTGCGTCGAGCCGTTTGCGAGTTGAGCGAAGGTGGGAATGGAGAGTGTGAAATGAAGCGATAGCGGAGTTGAACACGGGAATGACCTATGCAGATATGCACGAAGGTTTGGCGCTTTTTTTGAAAATCGAAGCGAATACTGTAGCAAGTGTATGATTGAATGGAACGTCCCCGATTTTTTATCGGGAGGAGTGAAATGAATGAATACTCTTGCCATCTATGATTAATCTTAAACACGAAGCTTGAACTTTATGGCTTTTGCTGATTGAATGAGGGACGAGAGAAAGAAGCAAGTGCCAACTAATATGAACCCTCAAAAAATGTGACAAACCTGAAGCCTGAGCGATTTAGCAGGCGAGCCAAACACAAGCAACGGCAGACCCCCAAATAATAAACTGCGA
>JAJTEO010000024.1 GCA_021300395.1 Fluviicola sp.
GTTGAAGGTCAAACCGAAATATATAAAACAGTCGTAAATATTCCATTCTTAAAAGAATTTAAACCATTGAAGCAAAAAATTGTTGACGATATGGTTGATAACACTGAAGTTGTTAAGGTTGTGGATTTATTCAACGAAGAAGTCGATGATGCTTCAGGTATTTTAGCAATGGTTATCAAAATGAAAGCGGATTTAGCTCCTAATTCAGATCAATTTGATATAAAAGCCGAAGAGAAATTAGATACGAAAATATTATCCGATTTAGGAATAGGGAATTTAAGATTGAACGAGGTTCATGATTTATTGGATAAAGAAGTAAAAGAAGCTGAGCAAGCATCAAATGCAACAAAAGTCCTTGAAAATAAAATCAATTTTGAAGTAGTTGAAAATTTAGAGAAAGTCAATAAGCTTGATGCAGCGATTAAAGATAAATTAGCGCTCGCAGAAAAATCAAAAACACCTGATGGTAAATATTTTATTTTAAAATCTGCTGAAAGTTTAGCGGAAAAACAAGATGCACTTCGTCAACAAGCTAAAAAAGACATGCAATATGTTGATTCTATAATGAAGTTGCCAGGTACCTATGATACTAAAAAAGCTGATGAATTAAGGAATTTAAATGCAAAATTCAAAGTTTTACTAGATAGTAATAAACAACAAGAAGCTTTACAGTTATTAGCTGCAAATAAAGCGATTCTTTCAAAAGCCTTAACAACCAAACCAGATGATCAACTTCAGTTATTAATTGATAATAGTTTATCATTACAAGAAGAAGTTGATGCTTTGAAAAAGAAAATCAACGGATTTAATGAAAATATTGAAGTCGTTAAAAAAGAAGTTATTGCTTTAGAACAATCAAAAACTACTGCAAAAACTAAAGAATTAGAATCAATCAACAATCAGATAGCATCTAAAAACAAAGAGCTAGAAATGCTGTTGTCTGAGAGAAAAGCTGCTGATACTAAAATGGGTGATAAATCCATCCAAAAAACAAATTTAGGTTACAAGATTGATCAATTACAAACAATTGCAACTGTAAATGATACAAAAACAGTAAGTAAACAATTAATCAACGGATTAGAAACAAAATTAAACGAAATTGAAAGAAGTCTTTTGTCAGATCCAACAAATGAAGAATTATTAAATTCTAAAAAAGAGTTAACTGCTTTAAAATCTAAAGTTCAAAATACAGTTGATAAAAGAGATGAGTCAGATGCTTCAATATTAGCTAATAACTCAAGTACGACTCAAAATCCTACTAAAACTTCTAATTCAACCAACGCTTCAACTTCAAATCAACCTAAAGATAATTCATCAACTGTAGCTAATTCTTCTAATACTTCAAATCCGACAAATAATTCAACAAACAATACAAATACTCAAGTAACAAATTCTGACCCTTCAAAAACAACTTCAAATTCGACTAATACAACAACGAATAAAACAAATGAAGTAGCAAATAATGCTTCAAATCAATCGAATGCTACTAATCCAAATTCTTCAAAAAATGTAACTGCTAATCAAAATTCAGTAAACAATAATACTTCAAATAATACTTCAAATCAAACAGATTTAGATAACAAATCGCAATCTAATACTGTATCTAATAATAGTACAAGTAATAATAATACATCAAATCAAACAACTAATTCAACTTCAAATAATCAAACAACATCATCTACAAATACACCGAATAAAGAGGAAGTCTTTTTAGATGATCCAAAATATGTAAAAGGTGTTGCGACAACTGAATCTGTAAAAGAAACGATGCGTTCGATTACTCCGAATTATGAGGAGAATATGCAGGCAATTGAAAATAATTTCAATTTGTCTAAAGTTGAAAAATTAGAAAAGTTAGTTGCTGAAGATGAGTTGATGATTAACGGTTTAAATAAATTGAAAGAATACAATATCGATCAGTTAAAAGGTTTGCCAAATAGTCAAGAACTAAGAAATCAGCAAAAAACAATTGAACGTGCTTTATTAGAAACTACTCAAAAATATACTGCAAATAAAAATAAATTAGATGTTCTAAAATCGGCATCTACTCAAGATGCTGCTGTAAATGATGCATTAATTACTGAGTTACAACCAAACTATGCTAAAAATATCAAAGCAGCTCAAACTAACACTAAATTAACTGAATTAGAGAAGTTAAAAGCTAATCAAAAGGAAGATAATTTATTGTTGAATAAGATTAATACTGCAATTTCAACAGTTGATCAGCAGTTACAATCTAATTTAAGCCAGGAACTAATTGAAAAGAAAAAACAATTAGATAATTTAAAAACAATTACGAAAGATCGTATTGAAGAAAGAGAGGCTCAAATTGCATACAAACAAAAAATTGCAAACGAGTTAGCTGAGAAAGCAAAACAAGATGAGATCAAGAAAATTGCAAATGATATCAAGCCAGATCATAATTCAACAGTTAAGAAAATAAATGCAAGTTCAATTCCAGAAGATGAAAAAGTTGTTGCATTAATTGCTGAAGAAAAATTAGTAATCGAAAAAATGCATGAAGTTGAAAAGACAATGCAAGAAATGATTGCGAAAGATCCAAATGAAACAATGGTTGCTCAGAAATTGGATGTAATTAGAAAATCGATTCAATTATCAGAACAAAACATAAAAGATTTAGATAAACGAGGAGTAGATTATGCGATTTCAAAAATTGATACAAAAGTATTAGTTGCTGAAGTTGATAATAAATTTATGGCTGATACAGCTAAAATTGCTCATTCTGCTTCACCAACTAAAAAAGAGGAATTAGCAGCTAGAGAAGTTGTTTTACAAGAGAAATTCTCTAAAATCATTCAAGCAAATGAGAAGAAAATTGCAAAATCGAATGATCCTTCTGTAAAAGCTGAAAATATTGTGTTGAAACAACAATTAGCTGAAAGTAATAAACGTGAAGAGGTTTATAAAACTCCTGATGTTGTTGCTGAAGTTAAAGAGGAAAAAGTTGCACAACCTGGGATTGAAATTAAGGAAGTTAAAGATACGAAGTTAAAAGAGAATGAAGCTGTTAAGCAAGAATTAAGAAAAAGTTTCATTTGAAGTAGATAAAAAATATACAACAGAAAATGAATTAGTCGCTCAAGACGACTTTTTAGCTCGCTACGAAGAGAAAATACAATCACAATTACAACCTGTATTATTAGAAGCTTCAAAAGATAAATTCAATACAGAATTACAACAGAAAAAATCAGTACTTGAAGATGAATTAAAAACAGTGAAAGATAAACGTGAAGAAATAAAAACTTCTTTGCATGACATGAAAATTGCTGCTTTGAAAAATAATTCTACTACAGATGTAACTTCTCAAAATAATTCGACAAAAACTCCTGTAACATCAAAAGGAAATGAAAATTTCACCGTAACTGATGAAGCCGTAAAAGAGGTGATTGCTGATTTGAACCCTGCTTTCGAATCAAAAATTAAATCAATTGAAGCGAATACACAATTATCAAAATCGGATAAAGCAAATCAAATTGTGAAAGAAGAAGTTCAAATGTTGAGTGCATTGAATAATTTAAAATCTTCTAACGAAAAACAAATTGCTCAAAATCCAACAAATCAAGATTTAAAAAATAAAGGAAAAACTATAGATCAAGCAATAACAGATATTACTGAAAGTTATACATCTAAATCAGCTGATTTGGTAGCTTCACAATCTACCGTTTATGAAGCTTTAGCGAAAGAAGTTGATCCTAATTATACATCTAATAAAACGAATATTCAATCGAATTCTAAATTAACAGAGATTGAAAAATTAAATGATTTACAAAAAGTCGATAACAACTTATTAGAAAAAATTGATGTTAAAATAAATTCAATTGACGAACAATTAAAATCCAATTCAACTCCAGAGTTAGTTACTAAAAAAGCTCAATTAGAAATCTTAAAAGCTTCTACAAAAGAGGAAATAGCTGAACGAACAAATCTTATTGAAACTAAGAAGCAATTGGCTCAATCTTCTACAGTTAAAAAATCAGCTGAAACAAACGATTATTTAGCTGACCCTGCTGTAAAAGCCGTAATTGCGACAATTAATCCTTCATACGAATCAACAATTAATTCGATTCAATCGAATGTTAATTTGACTGAAAAACAGAAATTAGAAAAAATCGTAGTTGAGGAAAAAAATATGTTATCTGCTTTGGAAAATTTAAAATCTAATAATGCAAAACAAGTTGCTCAATCTCCAACAAATCAAGATTTAAAAAATAAAAGTTTAACAATTGAAAAAGCAGTAAATTCAGTTGATGCATCCTATACAACAAATTCGAAAGAATTAGCAGGAGTTGATTCAAAATCTTATGCTGCAATAGCAAATGAATTGCAACCATCTTACAAGTCAACAAAAGCAGCAATAAATAAGGATGAATCATTAACAGCGGTTGAAAAATTAGAAGCTTTACAGAAAGAGGATCAACAGTTAATTGCAAAAGTGGATTCAAAATTAGTTGCTGTTCAAACGGAATTAAAATCAAATCCAACTTCTGAAAATCTAATTACTTCAAAAAATCAATTAGAAGTATTAAAACAAGTTGTTTCTTCAAATACTGAAGATAGAGCAGCACAGATTGCGTTAACAAATAAAATTGTAAATGAAATCCAGCCTTCTTATACAAAAAATGTAAATTCAATTCAAGCTGATAATTCAAAATCTCCAGTTGAAAAATCAGTGGCAATTCAAACAGAAGATCAACAGCTAGTTGCTTCAATCGATAAAGCTATTGAAACTACAAAAACTGAATTAAGTTCTAATCCAAGTTCTAGTGATTTATTAGCTAGAAAAAATGCGTTGGTTGCTTTAAAAGCATCAACAATGTCTAACATTGATGCTCGTCAAAATGGTTCATTAGTTGCTGTTAATTCTGTAAATAAAACAGTTGAAAATTCGAACATTAATAACAATGTTGTAAATTCTAATGGATCGAATGAAGCTTCAGTAAATTCTGTTTCAGAAGTTGAAGCTCAAAAATTGGTGCAAGCAGATAGTAAGAAATTTGAAATATTAGCAAATTCAGTTCAACCGAATTATACTAAAACAATTAGTTCAATTGAAAACTCAACAGATTCAAAAACTGATAAATTAGCCCAACAAGAAAAAGAAAATAACATATTGATATCAAAAGTTGAAGCTGAAATCATTAAAACGAATAGTGAAATTAAAGCAAAATCAACACCTGAACTGTTAGCTAAAAAAGCTGATTTAGAGGTTTTGAAAACTGCAAAAATTGCTGAAAACAAAAACATTGAGAAACAGTTAGAAACTATTAACTCTTCTTCAGTGGCTTCAAACAATACGAATAAAAACAGTAATGCAAATTCAACTGTTCAAACTTCTATAAATTTATCCGAGCCTTCAGTGAAAGCTGTTGTGAATTCAATTAATCCAAATTTCGAAAGCAATATTGCATCGATTTCGTCTAATTCTTCTCTTTCAACAAGTGAGAAAAATGAGCAAATCAGAGTAGAAGAGGAGAATATGCTTAAAGCATTGAACCACTTGAATACATTAAACAAAAAAGAAATTGCAGCTTCTCCTAATGATGTTAAATTAAAATCAAAAGAAACAGCTATTGAAGGTGCAATAGCAGCAATTACTCCAGATTATAATGAGAAATCGAAAAATGTTGCAGTAGCTAATAATGAATTAACGACTCAAAATGTTTTAGAAGAAGTTCAACCAACTTACCAACAAAACATTGCTTCAATTCAATCAAATTCAACATTGAGTGAAGTTGATAAATTAAAAGCACTACAAAAAGAGGATCAACAATTGATTTCAAAAATTGATGAGAAAATTGCAGATGTTGACAATCAATTAAAATCAAATCCAACACCAGCTTTACAAAATAAGAAAGCTAAATTAGAAACAATAAAAGCTGAAACACAAGAGTCATCTCAAGAACGTCAACAATTAATTGCTTCGAAAGAAAATGTAACTCAAACGAATGAACAAAAAATTGCTGTTGAGAAATTAATTGCAGAAGTACAGCCTGATTATGAATCTAAGGTTGCTGAAATAACATCAAGTAATAAATCAGAAGCTGATAAAACTTCAGCATTAATAAAAGAAGAAAAAGCTTTAATTTCAAAATTGAACAATGTTCAATCGAAAGATCAAAATACATTGAAAAAAGATCCGTCAAATGCTGATTTAACTAAAAAAGTTGAAATTGATTCAAAAGCAATCGAAGTCGCTCAAGCTAATTTGACGAGTTTAAGCAATAAGGCACTTTCAATCGAGGAATCTAAAATTGATAAATCAATATTAGTTGGAAAAATTGATCCAACTTACGTTACAGATATTACTAAAATTGAAGCTTCAACTTCAACTACAAAACAATCTGATCTAGTAAATCGTGAAGTTGCTTTACAGGAAAAATTAGCTCAAAAAGTTGCTGAAAACGAAAAACAAATTCAAAAATCATCAACTCCAGCTTTATTAGCTGAAAATAAAGTTTTATCAAATCAAATTGCTGAAAGTAAAACTAGACAAGCGAATTATGGTAATTTAAATGCTGTTGCATCATCAAAAACGGAAGCTACAAAATCTTCTGCTTCAGCAATTGAATTGAGACAAAGTATTTTAGGAGATAATGCTTCAGAAGTTGACAAAACATATACGACTTTAGCTGAATTAAAACGTCAAGATGAAGTTTTAGAAAAATACGAACAATCTATCCAAACAAGATTATCTGATGTTAACGTAGAATTAGAGAAAAATTCTCAAAACACAAGTTTACAAGAGAAAAAATCGATTCTTGAAGAAGAATTAAAAATCGTTCAAAATAAACGACGAGTTGGCCGTATTTCTATTGGCGAACTTGAAAGTGTAGCAGTTACAAAATCTCCGGAACAGAAACAATTAGAAACGTTAACGGCTGAAAATACTGCTTTAACTGAACAATTATCAGCTTCTAATTTAGATAAGAAACAAAAAGCTGAATTAGAGAAAAAAATCGCTGCAAACAATTCAGAACAAGCAAAAGTTGAGAATACACTTGTGACAAATGAGTTAGCTCAACAAAAAACTGTCAATGAACAAAAAACGGCTCAATTAAGTCAAATTGCGTCTGGTTCGAATCAAGTAGTTTTAGCTCAATCTCAAAATACTCGTTTGACAGCTGAAGCTCAATCTTTGGTAAAACAGTCGACTGAGACTAAAAACATCGAAGAGAAAAATTATTTATTGAATCAAGCACTATCAAAAGAAGTGAAAGCTAATGAAGTTGCTCAAGATGCACTAATTGATAATACGATTAAAACAATAAAATTAGATAAACAAATTGCAACAACAAATACAAGCAAAGCGACTGAATTAGTTAAATCAAGAGATGCATTAATTTCTGAAAAAAGCTTATTAGAGTCTCAAGTAGCAAGTATTGATAAACAAATAGCATCTATTAAAGAACCAGTTGCAACGTTCAATGAAAAAGCGATTGATCAACCAATTTCATACAAGGAAGAAAGAGCAATTGCAACAACAGATGAATACAAAGCATATACAGAAAGCGTTCAAAAAGCAATTTCTACTGAGCGAAAAATAGCGGTATTAAATGCTGATTTAGAAAAACAAAGAGAAGAAACTAAACGCTTGATTATAGCATCAGTTGATAAACCTTCTGAAGCATCAAAAGCAGCGATTAAAGAATCAATCACATTGATTAAATCTTCAGAAAATGCGAAGTCAATATTAGAAAATCAACTGGCAATAGAGCAGGGGGAAGCAAATTCAATTTTAGCTAAATATCCTGAAAATGGTTTGAAAATGCAAAATTTAGCTCAAAGAGGTGTTGCTCCAGTGGATAAACAAGTTGTGATTGCTCAATTGGTTCCACTTCCTTCTTCAGGTTTAGAAATTAATACAACAGCTAAAACTTCAACTTCAGTTACACCAATTCCTGTGGATGTGAAAGAGCCTAGTGGATTAGTTTATCGTGTTCAAATTGGTGCTTTTTCTAAACCAATTCCTCAAGATTTGTTTAGTTCATTTAATCCTGTTTCAGGTGAGAAAATTGCTAATACAACAATTACTCGATACATGGCAGGTTACTTCAACGGAGCGACAAAAGCAGTTGAAGCTCAGACACAAATTAAAGGTTTAGGTTATAAAGATGCATTCGTAATTGCATATTGTGATGGAAAACGTATTTCATTAGCTGAAGCAAGAGATTTAGAAAAATCTGGAAGATGTATACCAAAAGGAGAAAATGAATTATTAGTAGAAGTTGCAACAAACACAGCAGAACTTCTAGGTAAAACAGCGATTGATTCAGCGGCAACGAAAGAAGTGGATGAATTGGCTTACCATGAAGCAATCAATGCTGTTAAAGCAACTCCAGCGGAATCTAGATTAGGATTGTTTTATACTGTTCAAATCGGGGTTTATAATTCTCCAGTTACAGCGGAACGTTTAAGTAATATTCACCCAATCGTATCAAAACGTTTACCAAATGGTCAGATTCGTTATTCTTCTGGTATGTTCAAATCGCCTGATGGAGCAAAACCGAAAAAAGAAGAAGCAATATTGAGAGGGATTGTTGATGCATTCGTTACAGCTTACTATAAAGGAGAACGTATTACTTTGATTGAGGCTAAGAAGTTGTTGGATGACAATGGAGAGGGAATACTTGAACCATTGAAAGAAGAAGAAATGCAAATTTCAACTCCAGAACAAGTAGCAAAAGATTTAGAGAATATTAAATTAAAAGAAATTGAACTGAAAAAAATTGAACAAGGTAAAGATTCAATTTTAAGAGCTTTGGTAAACGCTGAAGTGAAAGTAATTTCTCATCCTAAAACATACTTTGTTTCGAAAGCAAACTATTCAAAATTTCCAAAAGAAGAAATGAATCATTACAATACCTTAGGTGCTTTTTATTATGATTCAAAAGAATTAAAAATTAAATCTGCAATTGTAAATTCAAAAGATGCTTTACCTTCTTTAGGTAAAAATGCAATTGAATTTGATACTTTAATGGTGAAAGAAAACACATCTGACAATAATGATTTTCATGATATATCTGTTTCTGTTCATTCTAATAAATTGCCAGGAGATGTTGCTGAATGGTTGTTACAATTAAATTATAATCGTTCTTTCGAAATAGAAAATAAAGAATTATTTGTCATTTTTAGAAATATTCCAACAACGGAACTTGAAGTACTGAAAGCAAAAATTCAAACTTTTGGATTAACAGCAAAAGAATTAAGTAAAGTAACAGGATTATAAATTGAATTTGGAAAACTGAAACTTAATTCAGAAATTTGTATAAATAAGTAAAATATGACTCAAACAGAAACATGTGTTGAAGAATTATTAGTTGAGGAATTAATAGATCAAAAAGATTTAATCGTTTTTAATGACGATGTAAACACATTTGAACATGTGATTAATTCGTTAATTAAAGTTTGTAAACATTCTGAAATTCAAGCTGAACAATGTACTTGGATTATTCATTACAATGGTAAGTGTCAAGTAAAAAGAGGTTCTTTCGACCGTTTAGAACCATTATGCACATCTTTACTAGAGAAAGGTATTTCAGCAGAAATACAATAATTTTCAGAAAAAGACTTGCAGAAATAGAAAAAGTGTCTATCTTTGCACCACAAATAAGGCTCCGTAGCTCAACTGTATAGAGCACTACATTACGGCTGTAGAGGTTTAAGGTTAGAATCCTTACGGGGTCACTAAAAAAGAGAGTAAAAAGCGAAAGCAGTTTACTCTCTTTTTATTTACACTAACTTTATTTCTATGAAACTATTATTAATAACTACCTTTTTTTGTTGTCTACTAATTTTTGGAATTCAGTTTTATCTATATTTCAAAATTCGAAAAAATCAAAGTGAATTTAGTGTACAATTATTGTTGGTGAAATTACTTCCTCTTTTTTTAGTAGGTCTTGGAGTCATTTTTCATTTTCTTCCTCATTTCAATTTGCCTTTAGTCGGAGGAGTTTCAATTTTTGAAATTGGACAACATGTTAATTTGAATATAGATAATTCGTTTGCATATAAATTTTTTCTATTTGGGCCACTTTTGGTTTAATGTTGAGTAGTATGTTTTTTCATCTTGTTTTTAAAGTTGGTTTAAAATCAAAATTGATCTTTGCAATGGATATTGTGATCGGATTATACTCGGCCATTTTAGGAATATTAATTATTACACAATTGAATTCATTAATAGGTGAAATCAAACAATCATTTTTAGGTGATCTGTTTAATATGTCTTTAGCTTATGGCTTATATGGTTTAGCAAGTATTGGTTTTCTATTTCTTATTGTAATATTTTTTCAAAATAAGTTATTTACAGTTAAACGTAATGTTCCAATTGATGCTGCTAAATTAAGAGAACTGAAACAGCTTTTAGATGAAGGCGTTCTGACTAAAGAAGAATTTGAAAAGCAAAAAGATAAATTTTTAAATTAGGTTTTGATTTTCAGTAATTAATTCAATGTGTATGAATATCGAATTATCTTGATCAGTAATAATTGGTTTTGTTGAGCCAACTGAATAGTAATCTTCTAAAAATCGAACTATTTGATAATAATCTCTTCTAATTAATTGCGGGAATTGTTTAAAAAAATATTCTCCTAATGTGTGTTTGATTGTCATAACTTTTAATTTTAAATCAAAAGTATTTCAGGAGAACGTAATCTATTTACGGTTTAATTTATTGTTGACATTTTTTCAAGCCATTCTCGATGCATAGGATGCGCAATACTGACCATTAATTTTGCCCGTTCTTTTAGTGTTTTTCCATATAAATTGACAGCACCATATTCAGTAACAACCCAATGAATGTGAGCTCTAGTAGTTACAACACCTGCACCTTCTTTTAAAAACGGAACTATTTTTGACTCACCTTTAGAAGTTGTTGAGGGTAAAGCAATAATTGGTTTTCCTCCTTCAGAAAGTGAAGCACCTCTAATGAAATCCATTTGACCTCCAACACCTGAATATATATGTTTTCCGATTGAATCAGCACAAACTTGACCTGTTAAATCTACCTCAATTGCACTATTAATAGCTGTCACTTTAGGATTTCTTCTGATAATTTCAACATTGTTAACGTAAGCAAAATCTAACATTTTAACCATTGGATTATCATTCATGAAGTCATATAATTTTTTGGTGCCTATTGCAAATGAACCAATAATTGTATTTCGAAATTTTGTTTTATTTGAACCATTAATGACTCCGTTTTCAACCAATGGCAAAATACCATCAGAGAACATTTCAGAATGAATACCTAAGTTTTTATGATTGTTTAAACAAGCTAGAACTGCATTTGGTATTGATCCGATTCCCATTTGTAAAGTAGCTCCATCTTCAACTAAATTGGCAATATTTTGACCAATAGCTTTTTCAACGTCGCTTAAAGGATGGACAATTAATTCTGGTAATTTTTCATCAATTTCAATGGAATGAGTAATTTTTGAAATATGAATAAATCCATCACCATGAGTTCGAGGTACATTTTTATTTATTTGAGCGATGATGATTTTTGAAGATTGAATTGCAGCTAAAGAAATGTCAACAGATGTTCCCAAAGAACAAAATCCGTGTTCATTTGGAGGAGAAACAGAAATTAAAGCGACATCGATTTTAATATGTCCATTTCTAAAAAGAGCTGGAACTTCACTTAAAAAGACAGGAATATAACTTCCTCTATTTGATTGAATATTTTCACGAATATTTTGTCCAACAAAAAAAGATTTTAAATTAAATGATTTCTCCATTTCTATTGCTGCATAAGGAGCTTCACCTTCAGTATGCATAGAATAAATCGACACATTTTGAAGTTCTTCATGTCTGGCAGTCATTGCATTGATTAAACTTTGAGGTGCCGCAGCAACTGAATGTATGAAGACATTATCATGTGATTTTATATGTTGAACGATATCGGAAAGTTGAGTATTCATAATCATTTAGTATGTATTTGTTGATTTACCAGCATTCAAAACATGATTTTTTTTCAATTTGATTTTCTAATTCATTTGGTAATTTAGAGAAGAAATCAAACCCTGAAATTATTTCTAATTCATCTACAGAAAGAACAAATTTTTGCAAGTCTTCTTTTGAACCTTCATTTTGAATTAAGAATGCAATCGTTTTTGGATGTTGATGTCTGTTATCTAATATGACTTTAAAGAAATATTTAGGGACAGCAATTTGATGTATCCCTATTTTTATCAATGAATCGGTTAATATTGGACCAACAACAATGTATAACGAATCGTATTTTTCGGTCCAAATTCTTGTTTGTTCTTCCAAATTGTTCCAAATCCCTCTGTTAAAAGATGGATTTTGAGGAGTCATGTTACTAAAATAAAATGACTCTTTCATCGCCGTTTCACAGAAACGCATATCTGCAGCAGGAGCTAAATGTCCACGATCAAAACCTGAACCTTTATAGTCAATTGCATTGTCAGTCCCTTTAATCAAAGGGTCAGGAATAAATTTATCAGCTCGATCTACTACTTTGACTAGTTCCGTTTTTGTTAATTGATAAGCTACCCAATTAGCTTGACGGAATTTATGATTGTAAGAAACTGAATATGCAAAATGGTTAATTATTGTATCTTTTTTATTTGAAACAGGTATTTCAATATTCTTATTGTTTTGTCCTAATAAATTAGAACAAACTATCACGAAAATGTATAGAACTATTCGACTCATGTGCATGAAATTACTCTAAATTAAGATAAGATTTTTAATTTAAAATAAAGAAACAAAAAAATAAAAAGAACAATACAGAAAGACGATTCAATTTAGAATAATATTAGTAATTTTGGACTTTTAAAATATAAAGTAAACTAGCTCTATGATACAGTTGTCAAAACGATTATTGGAAATGGAAGAGTCAGCAACAATTGCTATGTCTCGTAAAAGTCGTGAATTAAAAGCCGAAGGAAAGGATATTATTTCTTTAAGTTTAGGAGAACCTGATTTCTTTACTCCTCAATTCATTAAAGATGCGGCGAATGATGCGATGGTGAATAATTTCACAATGTACACTCCAGTAGAAGGTTATGATGATTTAAGAGAAAGTATTTCTTTGAAATTTAAAAGAGATAATGGTTTAAATTATCCAAAAAATCAAATTGTAGTTTCAACAGGTGCAAAACAATCTATTGCAAATGTTGTAATGAGTTTGATTAATAATGGTGATGAAGTGATTGTTCCTGCACCTTATTGGGTTTCATATGTAGAGATTGTAAAAGTAGCAGAAGGAACACCAGTAATTATTAATGCTGGGATAGAAAATGATTTTAAAGTAACTGCTGATGAATTAGAAAAAGCAATTACTCCAAAAACAAAAATGATTATTTTTTCTACACCTTGTAATCCAACTGGTTCTGTATATTCTAAAGAAGAATTACAAGCATGGGCTACAATGTTGAAAAAATACCCTCATATCGTAGTTATTGCAGATGAAATTTATGAACATATTAATTTCACTGGAAAACATGCTTCATTAGCTCAATTTGATGAAGTTTATAATCAAGTGGTTACAGTAAATGGAGTTTCAAAAGCTTGGGCAATGACAGGATGGAGATTAGGTTTTATCGGAGCTCCTAAAATGATTGCTGATGCATGCACTAAAGTTCAAGGTCAATTTACTTCAGGAACGAGTTCAATTACACAAAAAGCTTCAATTGCAGCTATGAATGCTGATCCAGCTGTATTGAATGAGATGATTGCTGCATTTAAAAATAGAAGAGAATTGGTTTTAAATGCTTTGAATACAATTTCAGGTGTAAAAACTAATTTACCGGAAGGGGCATTTTACGTTTTCCCTGATATTTCATCTTTCTTTGGAAAATCTTTCGAAGGAACTACTATAAAAACAGCTGAAGATTTAGCAATGTTTTTATTAAGTGATGCATTGGTTGCATTGGTTTCTGGTGAAGCATTTGGTGATAAAAATTGTATTCGTATTTCTTATGCAGCTTCAGAAGAAACATTAACTGAAGCAATGAGAAGAATTAAAGTTTCGTTAGAAAAATTAAAATAATGAACTTTAAAGAACTGGTTGAAGATTTTAAAAACAAACGCATCCTTGTATTAGGTGATGTCATGATTGATGCATATTTACGTGGAAATGTAAATCGTGTGAGTCCTGAGGCGCCTGTTCCAATTGTTAGTCTTCAAAAAGAAGAAGAGCGATTAGGTGGTGCAGCCAACGTTGCAATTAATCTAGTTGCTATGGGAGCTTCAGCAGTAATTTGTTCAGTTATAGGTAATGATCGATCTGGAAAAAAAATGATCGAGTTGTTAGAATCAAATTCAATTTCTGCGGATGGTGTTGTTTTAAGTGATAATCGTGAAACAACAGTTAAGACGAGAGTGATTGGAAATAATCAGCATTTAATTCGAATTGACTCGGAACAAACCAATGATATTGATTCATCAGAAGAACTTCAATTAATTGAAAAAGTAAAACAATTACTTGAAAAAGGAATTGATGCAATCATTTTTGAAGATTATAATAAAGGAGTTTTAACGGTTAAAGTAATTGAAGCAGTTATTGAATTGTCTAAACAGTTTAATGTTCCAACTACTGTAGATCCAAAAAATAAAAATTTCTTTGCGTATAAAAATGTGACGTTATTCAAGCCTAATTTAAAAGAATTGAAAGAAGGTGTTGGAATGACTTTTAAATTTGAGCAAAACGAACTTTTTGAAGAGGCAGTTTCAAAACTAGAAGAAAATTTAAATAATAAAATTTCTTTTGTAACGCTATCAGAACATGGAGTGTTTATAAAAGATGCTGATAAAAAACATTACATTCCTGCTCATATTCGTAATATAGCGGACGTAAGTGGGGCAGGAGATACTGTTATTTCAGTTGCAACTTTGTGTTTAACAGTAGGTTTACCAATTCATTTAATTGCCGAAATTGCTAATTTAGCAGGAGGTTTAGTTTGTGAAAAAAGTGGAGTAGTATCAATAGATAAAGGTCAATTGATAGTTGAGGTTGAAAAAACGATAATAAAATGAGCGAAACAGTAGTAAAACCATACGGTTCAGATAAGTCTAAGAAAGAGGAAGTTGCTCAAATGTTCAACAATATCTCTAAAAAATACGATTTTTTAAATCATTTTTTATCGCTTGGAATTGATAAAATTTGGAGAAGAAAGGCCGTAAATTTATTGAATGAAGTGAAACCAAAAAAGGTTTTAGATATTGCTACTGGTACAGGAGATTTTGCAATTGCAACTTTAAAAATTCATCCTACAGAAGTTATTGGTGTTGATATTTCGCAAGGAATGATCGATGTTGGTATCGAAAAAATCAAAAAAATGAAGCATGATGATGTTATTACGCTTCAATTAGGAGATTCTGAAAATTTACCTTTCGAGGATAATTATTTTGATGGTTTAACTGTTGCTTTCGGTGTTCGTAATTTTGAAAATCTTGAAAAAGGATTAGCTGAAATGCTTCGTGTTATTCGAATTGGAGGAAAAGTAGTTATTTTAGAATTTTCTAAACCTAAAAAATTCCCTGTAAAACAAGGTTATGCAATTATATCAAAATACATAATTCCATTTTTTGGTAAATTAATTTCAAAAGACGATAAAGCATATGCTTATTTGCCAGAATCTATTGCTGCTTTTCCAGAAGGGGAAAAATTTACAGATATTTTAAAGAAATTGGGTTATACTGATGTAAAATCCCAATTAGTATCTGGTGGTATTGCAACAATATATACAGGAATAAAATAATTTTATTTAAATTGAAAAACAATATTTCAATATTAAAATCGTTCATTTCAAATATGAAAAGAACCTTTTTATTCGTATTTGTGTTAATGCCAAGTTTGCTTTTTTCTCAAAAGGAATTAACTAAAAATTATAGAACTTTTGATCAAAAACCTATTCATTTTGGTTTTATGTTAGGAGCTAATAAAGGTAGTTATGATGTTTATACCTACAATGATGTTTATTCAAAATATGGACTTACATCGTTAACTTCTAAAAAAATACCAGGAGGTCAAGTAGGTATTGTAACCTCTTTGAAATTAGGTACTCCAATATTACGTTTACGATTTATTCCAACACTTTCCTTTCAAGAAAGAGCGCTTACATATTCTTATGCAAATCCAGATCCTACAATCACAGATTCACCAATAATTAAAGAGCAAAGAATTAATTCTACAAATTTGGATTTCCCTATAATGCTTCAATTTAGAACATTAAGAATGAATAATTTCGCAGCTTATTGTTTAGTCGGAATGCAACCTTCAATTGATTTACAATCACAAGAATATGCAACTCAAAATATTGCAAATCCTTTTATCAAGGTTTACAAAAAAGATTTTCAAGGTCAAGTTGGAGCTGGTGTAGAGTTTTTTGCACCGTATTTTAAATTTGGTATGGAATTGAAATATTCTCAAAGTTTTTCCAATAATTTCATTCAAGACAACACGATTATATCTTTACCCATTAATACACTTTATAATCGTGTATGGTGGTTTTCTCTAATTTTTGAAGGATAATGATTCAAATAGTCCAATTTCAAGTTACCCCTGAACAAGCTAAAAATCAATCATTTCTTAAAAGTCGAATAGAACAAGAATTAGGATTAAAAAATTCTGATTTTGAATTCTTTTGGAAAAAACGGTCAATTGATGCGCGAAAAGCTGCAATTAAAATCAATTGTACTTTTGATGTTTACACTGAAGGAGAAAAACGTTCGAAAGAAATATTTTACACACCTCAAAATGTAAAAGATAATAAGAAAATAGCAATTATTGGTGCTGGGCCAGCTGGACTTTTTGCTGCTCTTCATGCAATTGAATTAGGATTATGTCCAATTGTATTTGAAAGAGGGAAAGATGTCCGTTCTAGAAGAAGAGATTTAGCGAAGTTGAATAAAGACTCAATTGTGAATCCTGAATCAAATTATTGTTTTGGAGAAGGTGGTGCTGGAACTTATTCAGATGGTAAGTTGTATACACGTTCTAAGAAAAGAGGGGATATTGATAAAGCATTGCAATGGTTTGTGCATTTTGGTGCTGATGAAGATATCATGATTGATGCTCATCCGCATATCGGAACAAACAAATTACCGAATATTATTGTTGCCATGCGTGAGCAAATAATTGCTGCAGGTGGGGAGGTTAATTTTGAAATGAAATTGACTGACATTGCTATTGATAATAAAGGGATTAAATCCATTGTGTTAAATAATAAGTTTCAACATGAATTTGAACATGTTATTTTAGCTACTGGCCATTCAGCTCGAGATATTTTTGAATTATTACATACTAAAAAAATACGTCTAGAGGCTAAGCCATTTGCTTTAGGTGTTAGGGTAGAACATAGTCAAGAAGTTATTGATAAAATTCAATATTCTGGACGTTTAAATGATGATTATTTACCACCGGCTTCCTATTCTTTAGTTTCTCAGGTTGATGGAAAAGGCGTTTATTCGTTTTGTATGTGTCCTGGCGGGATTATAGCTCCATGTGCTACAGCTGAGGGAGAAGTAGTAACGAATGGTTGGTCGCCATCAAAAAGAAATAATCCATACTCTAATTCAGGAATTGTTGTGACTGTTGAACCAGAAGAACTTCCAAATTATACAAAAGATAATCCTTTTATTGCTTTAGATTTTCAAAAATCAGTTGAAAAGGCGTGTTGGGAAGCTGCAGGAAAAACACAGAAAGTACCTGCACAATGTTTAAAAGACTTTGTGGAGCAAAAAGTTTCAAAAGAATTTCCTCGTTCTTCTTATGTTCCTGGAATTGTAAGTGTTGATTTAAATACAATTTTACCAGAATTTATAGCTTCAAGATTAAGAAAAGGATTTGTTGATTTTGATAAGAAAATGAGAGGTTTTTTGACAAATGATGCAGTATTACATGCTCCTGAATCACGAACTTCATCTCCCGTTCAAATACCTAGAGATCCAATTACGATGCAGCATCCAGATGTTAAAGGTCTATACCCTTGTGCTGAAGGTGCTGGATATGCAGGAGGAATTATTTCAGCAGCAATCGATGGGATGAAGTGTGTTGAAGCAATAAATAAGTCTTTAAATGGATAATAGTTTAGATAAATACGATCAAGTAAATTTTCATGTTGTCTTGATTGAACCTCAAATTCCAAATAATACAGGGAATATTGGACGATTATGCGTTGCTACCAAAAGTAGATTACATTTGGTTCATCCATTAGGTTTTGAAATTACTGATACTCGTGTCAAAAGAGCTGGATTAGATTACTGGCCTGATTTAGAATTAATGCATCACCAAAATTTTGAAAAGTGGATTGAATCTGTTGATCCGAATGCTAAAATCTATTTTTTCTCAGCAAGAGGAACAAGTTCATTTTATGAAAATAAATTGAATACAGGAGATATTTTTGTATTTGGAAAAGAAGCGGATGGTTTATCTCCTGAGATATTAGAAAAATACAAAGAAAGAGTTGTTACGATTCCATTTCCAGGAAAAGTTAGAAGTTTCAATGTAGCAAATGCTGTTTCAATGGTGCTAGGAGAAGGTATTAGGCAGCTTTATAAATAATAATTATCATAAGTCTTTGTTGAAGCTATGAATGTCATTATGGTTTTCTTCAATTTTATCTTTAATTCTTTTTATTGTTTGTGCTAACATAAAAATATCAACAGTTGCATTTTTACTAATCCAATCCCAACTTTCTTTTTCATTTTCGATAGCCATAGCAATATGATAAAGTAAATCAAACTTGTGTTTTTTTAACCAAATTTGAGCTGAAACAATTCCTTCGGATGCATTAATCATAGCCATTAGATGTGGAAAGCCATTTTTCATTAACCAATCACGAGCATCATTGTTTAATAGAATTGCAGAAGATGCAACAACTAACTCTTCATATCCATTATCTTTCAACCATTTGATTATTTCTTGATTACCTTCAATGGCTTTGATCCAGGCAACAATTATTTTGGGGTGATATTCCAACGGCTTTAATGGTGTAACTTGAATTTTATTGTCAGGAGATGATACTTTTTTCTTTTTGTTAAACCACATCTTACTATAAAGTATTAATTGTAAAATAAATAAGCAACTAATATAGCTGTAACACCACCAATTACATCACAAAAAATCCCAGCTGATGCAGCATAACGAGTATTTGTTACCTTGACAGATCCAAAATAAACGGCTATTACATAAAAAGTAGTTTCTGTACTTCCTTGAAATGTTGCTGCTAATTTCCCAACAAATGAATCAACTCCAAATGAGTTATAAGTATCTACCATCAAACCTCTAGCGCCACTACCAGAAAACGGTTTCATGAAAATCACGGGTAATGCATCGACAAATTCTACAGCCTTTAAGCCCACTATAAATAAACCACTTTTAATCATGTTCATTAAATCGGTTAAAGCACCACATGATCTAAAAAGTGCTACAGCAGCTAACATTGCTATCAAATACGGTATAATGTTTAAAGCTACTTGAAATCCACCTTTTGCACCCTCGATAAATGAATCGAACATATTGATTTTAGCTTTTAATGCTAAACCAAAGAAAAAACTAATTATACCAAAAATTATACAGGTACTGATAACGGATGAAATTGTATTGATTTTGTCAGGATTTGCATTCAAGAAAAACATTAATCCAATAATCAACGCCGTAATCGTTCCAATATAGGCGATAATTACTTTGTCAAATAAGTTGATTTTTTGACGAATCGATACAAATGTCAAACCTCCTAAAGTTGCAAAATAGGTAGTAATTAATATTGGTAAAAATACAGATGCAGGTTCAGTTGAACCGTTTGCCATTCTTGCTGCTAAAATACTTACAGGAATGATTGTTAGACCAGAAGCATTTAACACTAAAAACATAATTTGAGCATTGGATGCTTTTTTAGGGTCTTCAGTATTTAAGTCTTGTAGATCTTTCATCGCTTTTAATCCTGCAGGAGTTGCCGCGTTATCTAGACCAAGCATATTTGCTGAAAAATTAAGCATCATTGAACCTAATGCTGGATGGTCTTTTGGAACTTCTGGGAATAATCTAGAAAACAAAGGCGAAACTAATCTAGACATGATACGAACAGCTCCACCATCTTCTCCAATTTTCATTAAACCCATCCACAAACAAAGGGAACCTGTCATGAATAATGCAATTTCAAAACCTGATTTAGAAGACTCAAAAAGAGCATCCATCATATTTTGTAAAATGTGTGTGTCCTGCCAAAAGATTAACTTCGAGAATCCCATTACCATAGCGATAATGAACATTCCAATCCAAACTCTATTTAATACCATACTGCTAAAATCGTTATTTAATTGATTGAAATATTAGTGGAAAAAATAAGATTTCAATAGGAGAAAGTTAATAGGAGTAGAAATTTTTATTCCTTTTGCTATTAATTTTTCTTAAAGCAGATTTTATTTCAACATTTGCTCGTCTTCGTCAATGAATTCTAAATCAGCATCTTTTTCCCAGATTTCCATTTCACATGGCTTGCAATTGAATTTCAATTTGTATTCATTTTCACCATGTGTCAACGTTAACGGTTCGACTACTTTTTCACCCATTGTATCACGTTGGAATCGAGCGCATTTGCCTAATTCGTACTTCACACAATATTTGGTAGTCATTACCCTTGATTTACCTGGATCCCATTGTAATTCAAACGCTTTTTCAATTTCAGTTACACCGTGACGTTTGTAAAATGCTCTAGCTAGTTTATTAGAAACATTGTATGTGAAATCTAAGGTTGAAACAGGGTAGGGATGATCTGTTTTTTGAATCTGAAATTCTTCTCTATGGTATTCATTTACTCGAATATCGATCAAATTCTCTAAAACTTCTCTACGGATTTCATTCACTTTTGACGTTGGTAAAAACCACGTATTTGAAAACGCTATGTTTACTTGTTCAACTGTAAATGGAGTATTTCCTGTTTTCGTTAAATTCTTTTTAATCTCATCGATGATCACTTCGCCTTTCGTAGAAGGAGTTTTTTCTATTTCAAATGTTGATTTGCTTTCATGTCCATCTTCATCAACGGCAACCAATTGGAAACCATTAGATGTTTCTGAGAGTGTTAATTCAACACTGATTTTACGAATCGTTGCATCATCACGCTCTACAATTTTGTTGAACGCTGCATCTGAATTTCTGTAAATATCAGTTCCAATAGCAATAGGCTTGTAATTATTCGGAACAACCAAACTGTTTAAAACCACATTGATTTGAACTCCATCGCCTTCACCACTTTCATTCAAAAAATACAAACCATCTCCATTGTTCAATTGGTCTGCATTTTCAATGAAATAGCCTTTTGGAGTTATATCCGTTACTTTTCCAATGTATTGTCCTTTTGATTTTGGAGTTTCCCAAGAACCAATTTTCTCTTTTCTTTTATTGACGAAGTAATCCGTATAACCTCTATTGAAACTTCTATCCATTTGAGGGTCAAAGTTGAAAAGTGTTTTTCCTGAAGAAGCTTTCGTAAATTGTTCGTTGTTTTCTAAAAAAGCATCTAATTTTTGACGTAAGTAAGAAACATTATTCTTAACGTAAACCAAGTCTTTCAAACGTCCTTCTATTTTGAAAGATGTAACTCCAGCTTCAATTAAATTTGGTAATTGATCAGATAAATCTAAATCTTTGATAGACAACAAGTGACTATTTGCAATTAATGTTTTACCTGTTCCGTCTGTTAAGTTGTATGGTAATCGACAGTTTTGAGCACATGAACCTCTGTTAGCGCTTCGTTCACCACCTGCGATACTCATGTAGCAATTCCCACTAAAAGAAACGCATAGCGCTCCTGAAACGAAAAATTCTAATTCAACATCAGTTGCTTCGTGAATTTCTCTAATTTGATCTAAGTTTAATTCTCTTGCTAAAACAACGCGTTGCATACCAGCATCTTTCAAGAACTTCACATGTTTTGGATCACGGTTATTTGCTTGAGTACTAGCATGAATTACAATAGGAGGTAAGTCCATTTCCATAATTGCCATATCCTGAACAATTAAAGCATCGACTCCAATATCGTATAATTGGTAAATTAACTTTTTACAATCATCTAATTCATTGTCATACAAAATAGTATTGATCACAACGAATACTTGTGCTTTGAATAAATGAGCATACTTTACTAATTCAGCAATGTCTTCGATTGAATTTGTAGCATTAGATCGAGCACCATATTGAGGAGCTCCGATATATACCGCATCAGCACCAGAATTAATAGCTAACATTCCTTGCAATAAGTTCTTTGCAGGGGCGAGAATTTCAACTTTTTTCTTCATAATTGGTACAAAAATCAGTATTTATTTCAATGAAACCAAAAAAATGCGATAATAAGTGAATTCAATATGTAAAACGATAAGTTGATACTTTTAATTATTACGAATTTATGGTGGATATATTAGCTAAATTATGTCAGAAAAAAGGCGTAATTAATCAATTGAAGGTACTTTTTCTACTAAAACTTGAATGCCATTCTGATCAAAATAGATACAAGTCATTTCTAATAAATCAACATCCCATTTTTCAATTCCAGATTCTGCACAGTGCTGACAAAAAGTAAAGAAATCTGTTTCACCTTGTTGATGAATTTTAAGATTTTGAATGAAGACCTCTGCAGTCATTTCCTTCTGGATATCCAAATTAGGAAGAGAACCTTCTGATTGAATACTGAAATTATTTTTTCCTTTATATTCAGTATGTCGATCATTCACCCATGTTTGAAACGATTGAACTCCTAATTCTTTTAAATCCTGAATATATTTTGGAAAATCTGAACCTGATTTCACTTTTGAGTGAGCTGATTCTATTTGCTGAAGCGTAAACATAATTTATTAAGCGAATTTATGAGAACCATCACAATTAGGCATTCTTTTCGAAAGACCACAGATACAGTCATTTATACCTTTTCCTTTTAATATTCGATCAATTGAATTTTCTATACGCGAACTTCTTGTAGCCGATTGTTTTGCACCTGAAGATTTTAAATTCTTCAGGTATTTCAAAGTCTTCCGTCTTTTTGTATTCAATTTTCAATCCTGCTTTTTCAACTTCAATTGCTTCAAAAATATAAGCTTTTAAATCAACTTCTAAATTAATGATTTCTTGAATATTCGTAAATCTAATTTGTCGTCCTGACTGAACATTGTCCGTTTGTTGAAAAAGTATGTTTTTCGAATCATTTAAAAGTGAACCTTTCATGAAAAGTAAAGCACAATAGTCTTTAAAAGCATGAATCAGAACAATGTTTTTCCCATTGATTGTATAACATGGAACTTTCCATTTCAATTCTTCAACAAGCTGACAATCAAGAATAATTTCTTGTAATTTAAAAAGTTCTTCTTGCCACTTTTTTGCTTTCCCTAAATATTCGTCAACTTTTGGATTCATGTGATACTATAATAGTTCTATTTAATATTATTCTCTTGCCCCATGGCTTTTAGCTGTCTCAATCCAAAACTCAATTAAAGCAGTTGGATCTGCACCAATTCCTTTTGCTAGGAATAAGGTTATCGCCATTATTTGAACGGATGCTTTGCTTAATTCAGATAAACTCTCTAATTGTCCAAATTGCTCTTGTGCTTTAGACTGAAGTAGTTCGTTGTGTTTTCTTGCAAATTCAATTGGTTTATTTACGCATTCATTAATTGATGGAGTCATAAGTAATTTTATCCATTCTGAATCAATTCTATTTAAAATTTGCTCTATTGACTCATTACTCATTTTTCGCCACTCAATCAACGTTTCAGGTTCATTGCTCTCAGCTAATTTTGTATCTAAAAGTAAAGAGAAAGCAATATCCGCTAAATTCTGCATAACTTCTAAATACTCATCTTGAGCTTGTTCGTACAAATCAGTTTCTTGTCCTGATAGATAATCGTTTACAGTTAGTTTTGGTAATTCAAGAACTTCCGAACAACAATTCAAACAAGGGAATTCAGTTCCTTGATAGATGTATTGAATTTCATTTTCCTGAATCTGACGACCAATCGGAAACAAACGACAGGCGAGTGGGCGACTTTTATGAACGCTGCATCCAAAATCATCTATGTATAAATTGCAAGCTGCTTTACCGATTTGATTTTTAACTCCATCAAATCGCAATTTCAAACCCTTTAAATCTGTATAATTCTCAATAAATTCTGTAACTGAACATTTTTTCTCATTTGCTAAAGAAACAATTTCCCAAGGATTTAAAAACACTTGATTTCCATGACAACAAGTGCCTTTTCTTGAACAAGTTAAAGGTAAATAGTCACCTAAATGAACCTTGGTTGTAATCATTTTTAGTCGCTTCAATTATTTGAACAACGAAGGGCGTTGCGTTATTTCATGGTAACAAATAGCTTTTTCATTGAAATAATGAAAAACCATACTTTTTCTTGTTTTGGATTTATCTAAATGCGTTTCGGCACCATGAAATAAATTCGCATGCCAAATCAATATATCACCTTTTTTAGCTGTAAAAATTTCTTTGGTTAATTTTTGCTCAACAATTTTTTTCTCGATTAATTTTTCATATTCACCGTACCCTTTGTTACCAATAAAAAGAAAATTTCCTTCATTATCGTAATCTGAATTCATATAGTACGGTAATTTATGGCTTCCTTTATAATAATGTAAAGGACCGTTTTCCATATGAATATCTTCTAAAGCAACCCAAACTCCAACTAGTCCACCTAAAGGAAAGGTCGTCATGTGAAAACTATCCGAATGTGTTTTTTGTTCGCTGCCATTGATAAAATTAATGCTCTGAAATAATTTTGCTTTGCCTTTAATTAACGTAGAAAGCAAAGTCATTAATTTTGCATCCATTCCAATTTTTTCTAATAATGGAAATTGGTGAATGGCAAACATGATTTTATTTCGATTCTTAAATTTTAAAGTTTGATTCTTTAAACCATTATCAATTAATGAATTTATTTCGTCTACTTGATTTTCAGAGAGATATTTTTTAATAATGATGTAGCCATTTTCCTCAAATTGCAAAATATTCTCTTTCGTAATTGTATCAGCTTCTTTATAAAAATCAGTTTCAGTTAATGGTATATTAGTTGTTTCGCTATTCAGTAAAGAACTATCACGATTTATAAAATCTTCACTTGAAACTGGAGAAAAGTAGAATTTTTTTAGACCAATTTTACGATAAAGAGGAACATTATGAGCCAATTGTTTTCTTTGAAAGAAATTATACAAGGCGTATGTAATTTTTAATCTTTTAATCATGTTTTAAAATTTTGATAAATTTAACAAATTAGTTAAAACAAATTAGCCGAAATAATAAAATACTCTTCTCTAATTAAGACTTCTTAATAATTTTCTCAGTTACTGATTTTTGTAAATTATCACCTGCATCATGGATGAAAATTAAACACAAAATATAAAATACTAAATGAAGAATCCCCATTGCAATGTAAGCTATATTAGCAATTTGAGGATCGCCAGACAAAAATATAATCAAGAATCCAGCAACTGTGATAAAGAATAAAGATATCACTAGTGAAACAATACTTTTTAATGCTTTACCAGCTTCTCTAATATTGTAAGGATTGATTTCTAGATTATATGAGTTTTTGTTTTTTGTTATAAGTTCTTTTAATTCTTCGTGATGAATTTGATTTTTTTGAATTGTTTCAAAAGTATTTATTGAACCATTTTTATCGAAGTTACAGTTCCAACAAATATCAAAATTATCTTCTACATTTTCAGAACAATTTGTACATTTCCACATATCTAAAATTTCAATTATTCAACAATTTTCCACATATATGTATCACCATCAACTGTAACATCCACTTGATAAGTAAATTCTGCTCCATCTTCTGTTGTTTTTAAAATACCTGAATATTCATTACCACTTTTGTGAACTAGATCAAGATTGTCTAGTTTATATGTGATTCCGCTTTCAGATGCACGTTTTGAAAATTCTACAGCAATATCATTCTTGACTTTGTCCGCCAATGCTTCTTTAGAAACACCTGAGCATG
>JAJTEO010000157.1 GCA_021300395.1 Fluviicola sp.
CAACATCTGTTGTGATCAACACTCGATTTTCACCTGAGCGAAAACGATCTAAGATTACAAAACGATCTTTTTGTTCAATCCCACCATGCAAGGCTTCAGATTTGATTCCAACTCGTTCCATTGCCGCAACAATTCTTTCAACACGTACTTTTGTTCTAGCAAATACAACAAATTTATTTTCGTCGTATTCTTTCAAAACATTTTCTAAGAAGAATCTTTTATCATCCATCTCTACCATCACAACAGCATGATCGATGTTTTCTGCTACTGGATTTTGAGGTGAAATTTGAATACGAATTGCATCTCTTACTAAAGTATAAGCTAAGGTTTTAATTTTCTTGGTAATCGTCGCTGAGAAAAATAAGGTCTGACGTTTCTTTGGAATATGTTTCAACACATCTTGGATATCTTTCAAAAATCCCATGTCTAACATTAAATCCGCTTCATCTAACACCAAAAATTCCAACTGCGAAATATCTAAATGTCCTTGAGAAATCAAATCGAACATTCTTCCTGGCGTAGAAACCAACACATCGATTCCATTGTTTAATGTTCTGATTTGTTGCTCTTGCTCTACTCCACCAAATAAACCAAATGTTTTAATCGATGTTTCTGAACCAATTTCTCTAAAAACAGCAGCGTTTTGTTTAGCCAATTCTCTTGTTGGAACCATAACTAAACAACGTACACCTTTGTAATTCTTATGTGTTTTCGTTACTAATTTATGAAGAATAGGAATCACAAAACTACCCGTTTTACCTGTACCTGTTTGCGCAATCGCCAATACATCTTCACCTTCTAATATCGGTTTAATTGCTTTGAACTGAATATCAGTCGGCTTCTTAAATCCTAATTTTTCTAATTGAGATTTAATTAATGGAGATATGTTGTAATCGGAGAATTTCATATTGCTAGATATTTAGACATTTAGAATTTAGACACTTAGACGAATAGACTTTATATTAGACGAAAAAAAACCGCTCGGATAAATCGGAGCGGTCAATTTTATTTTGAATAAGAAAATTATTCTGTCATTGAAGCTGGAACTAAAATACGTCCACAGTGCTCACAAACGATAACTTTTCTTTTTGTTTCAATTTCTAATTGTCTTTGAGGTGGGATTTTATTAAAACATCCTCCACAACAATCACGTTGAACTGGAACTACAGATAAACCATTTTTAGCGTTTTCTCTTAAACGTGTATAAGCGAAAATTAAACGCTCTTCGATTTTAGCTTTAGCAGCTTCTGAATCAGCAATTAATTTCTCTTCGTCTTTTTGAGTTTCACCAACGATTTCATCTAATTCAGCTTTTTTAGTAGCTAAATCAACTTTTCTGAATTCTAAACGATTTTTAGCTTCTTCTAACGTTTCTTTTTTAGAAGTGATTTTGAATTTTACTTCTTTGCTTTTTTTCTCGTGTAATTTGATTTCCAATTCTTGGTATTCGATTTCTTTAGCTAAAGATTCGAATTCACGATTGTTTCTCACTTTCTCTTGTTGCTCTTTGTATTTGCTAATCGCCAACTCAGAGTCTTTAACAGCATTTTTACGATCAGTGATTTCAGTATCAAGGTCTTTAATTTCCTCTACTGTCTTTGCAATACGGTTCGTGATACCCGCTAATTCATCTTCCAAATCTTGAACCTCTAAAGGTAATTCACCTCTAATCGTTCTAATTCTATCGATTTCAGAATCAATTAATTGCAATTGATATAGAGCATCTAATTTTTCCGCTACTGATGTCTCTTTTTTAGTCGCAGTTGTTGCCATTTGTCTAAAAATAATTTATAGGATTCGTATTTTCCTCCGTTAAATGAACGACAAAGGTATGAAATTTTTTCTTCAAAATGTCAGCTATTAAATTAATTGTGAATTGTTCACTCTCAAAATGTCCGATATCTGCGATTACTAGCTCATTTTCAGCATCAAAAAAATCATGATATTTATAATCTCCTGTGATAAAAATATCTGCATTTGCTCTTTTTGCCTTATTTAAAAGAAAACTTCCAGAACCTCCGCAAAAAGCCACTCGTTTAATTGGCTTATTCATCAATTTTGTATGACGAATGACTTCACATTTAAAATTCGTTTTCACTTTTGATAAAAAAGCCTGTTCATCCATTGGCTCTTTCAATTCTCCAACCATTCCAGCTCCTTCGAACGCATTTTGATTCTTCAACGAGATAATATCGTAAGCTACTTCTTCATAAGGATGCGCTTGTTTCATCGCTTTCACAACTGAATTTAAGCTATGCGAAGTAACCAATAGTTCCAGTTTAACCTCCGAAACAGTTGATCGATTGTTTTTTTCTCCTTCAAACGGATTTGCTAATTCATTTGGCGTAAACGTTCCTGTTCCTTCTGAAGAAAAACTACATTCTGAATAATTTCCAATCTCCCCTGCTCCCGCTTCAAAAACGGCAGATTTTACTTTTTCAAGATGATCTATTGGAACGTAAACATTCAATTTGAATAAGGCATTTTCAACCGGATCTAAAATTTGTAAATTCTCCAATCCCAATCGTTGGCCAATTTCATAATTCACTCCAAAACGGTAATGATCTAAATTTGTATGAATCGCATAAATCGCTATTCCGTGTTGAATCGCTTTTATAACTGTACGCTCGATGTAATTTTTTCCGTTTAATTTTTTCAACCCTTTAAAAACAATCGGATGATGCGCAATGATCAAATTACTTCCTTTACGAATCGCTTCATCTACTATCGCTTCCACACAATCTAAACAGATAATTGCACTCGTCACTTCTGTAGAAGCATCACCAACAATTAGTCCACAATTATCAAAATCAGCTTGACTTGATAAGGGCGCTAAACTTTCTAAATAGTTTGTTATTTCTCTGATTTTCATAATTAAAGTTGATAGATTAATCCAAAATTCACACTGAAAACACGAGCGAAATGCTTGTAATAATTCAATTTTGTATATGAACTAGTCAATTGCCATCTGTATTCAGGCATCACAAAAACCGACATGTATTTCCCTAATTTTGCTTGTACACCGGCATTTAATCCAGCACTAAAAACCATACTATTCAACGCTTGTTTATCTTTCGAAACAATTGATTTTGTTTCATTTTTACTATTCGTCCATTCGGAAGTCTCCTTGTAACGATTGATTATCTCAGGAAAAAAAGATCCTCCAGCAAAAAAACGAATTTGATCACCAATAACATACTGTAAACGAATCGGAACTGAAACATACGTATAAATTGATTTCGAAGTAAAAGTAGAATCTTCTCCTTTAAAAGAATACGATTCACCATTTCTCAACAAAGACAAACCTCCTTCAAATACGATATGTTTGTGCACATAACTTCTAAAGCCGACACCGTAAGACCAAATTTTTAAAGGCGCTTCATCCGCACGAATACCAAGTTCTTTTGGAAGGAAATCTTCATTTGGAATTAATTTTCGGTAACTACTCGACCAAGCTGAACTGAAATATACTTCTGTCGAACCATCTACATTTTTTCGTTCAGGACGTTGCTTTTTAGGAGTTGTATCAGCGATTGATTCCGTATTTTTTATTTCTTTTTCTTTCGAAATTTCAATTTGAGCATGGAATTTGCATGGAACAAAAACGGCAAGGAATAAAAATGATTGAATGAAATTTTTCATTATTTTTACAAGTGTTAATATTGTATGTTAAAACTAAACAAATATCGCAAATTATATAAATTGTTATGACTTCAAACGGAAAAAAGAAAAAGAGTATCTGCTTTGATTACAATCCCTATCGTTTTCAAAGATAAAATCAAACAATTAGTTATTGATGAAGCAAATAAAACGTTAACAGCTGATTTATCTTTAGGTGAATTTGACTTAACGTTTATCAGTACTTTCCCAAATCTATCGATTAAATTGTACGATACAAAAATTGTTGGGCGTAACGAATTTAAAGGCGTTGAATTGGTGAATGTGAAAGAATTTACGGCACATGTAAATCTTTGGGATGTCATGGGTGGAGATCAAATTTCGATCAATGAAATCCATTTAGATCAACCAAAATTTGACGTTCGTGTTTTAAGCAATGGAAAAGCGAATTATGATATTACAATTCCTGATACGGTTCCTTCTAAACCGCAAGAACCTTCGAATTTCAAACTTTCTTTAAAAGAATATTCTATTAATAATGCTCAGATTCGTTACGATGATCAACCAGGAAATATGTTTGCCGAGTTGAAAAACTTAACACACGTTGGAAAAGGTGATTTATCAGCTGATGTAATTGATTTTGAAACAACTACAAACATTGATGAGTTGACTTACGAAATGGATGGTGTTTCTTATTTATCAAAAGTTAAAACAGAAGCTATTGCGAATATCTTAATGGAATTCACTGAAACAACTTCAAAATTCACTTTAAAAGACAATTCTTTCGCCTTGAATGCTTTACATTTCTCTTTAGATGGTTTCTACGAAATGTTAGAGAAAAAAGACAACATGGATTTAAAAATGAATGCTGAAAAAGCAACGTTTAAAGATTTCCTTTCATTAATTCCAACATTCTACCAATCAGGATACGAAAGCATGATTGCTAATGGAAACTTAGCATTTAACGCTGAAATCAAAGGAATTATGGACGACGTTAACATGCCTGGATGGGATTTCAATTTAAGCGTTGACAAAGCGAAAATCAAATACGCTGACTTACCTGGTTCAATTGACAACATCGTAATTAAAGCGAATTCAAAATTTGTAGGAGGAGCTGATTTAGATAAAATGACGTTAGACGTTCCGAAATTCCACGCTGATTTTGTTGGAAATAAATTGGATGCTACGTTGAAAATGAGAAACCCAATGACTGATCCATTGATCGATTCTAAGATATTAGCAAACGTAAATTTGGCAACTTTAGGAAAAGTGATCCCAATGGCTGAAGGCGAATCTTATAACGGAAAATTAGACGCTGACATTGCATTAAATGGAAGAATGAGCGCGATCGAAACAGAAAATTACGAGGCTTTCAAAGCAACTGGAACGGTATTATTATC
>JAJTEO010000025.1 GCA_021300395.1 Fluviicola sp.
ATGCTTTTACCAAAAACAAGTATACCAAGATGGATCATAATCGTGATGGATTTATTTTTATCACTTTTATCTTTGTTTTTCGCCTATTTAATTCGATTCGATTTAAAAGCTGATGCTGCTTTGTTTCAGCAAGAATGGGAAATATTATCTAAATCTATAGGTTTTTATTTTCTTGTCAAATTTATAGTCTTTTATCTTTTTAAAATTCATAAAGGGTTAATTAGACATACATCAACTGCTGATTTCCGAAGATTGTTTTTTGCAATTTTAACAACATCAATTATTTACTTTGTTGGAGGATTGGTTCGTTTATACTTTATGGACGGATTTTTCTTGTTTCCAATGTCAGTTTTATTAATTGAGTTTTTATCTTCTATTATGGCTTTAGTGGGAGCAAGATTCTTTATAAAATTGATGTATTTAGAGTCTATAAAAATTAAAAACAGTGATGAGCGAATATTGATATACGGAGCAGGTATTTCTGGATTAATCACGAAAAGAACAATTGAGAAAGATCAACGAATTTCTTACCAAATAATTGGTTTTGTTGATGATAATAAAAAAATGTCTGGAAGTCGTTTGGAAGGTTTAGCTATTTTTCATTCCTCAAAATTAGAAACGATAATTAAAGATGAAGGAGTAACTCAATTGATTATTGCCATTCAAGATCCATCAGAAGAAAATAAAAAGAGAATTATTGATGTTTGTTTGAATAATAATGTGACTGTTCAACAAGTTCCAAATCCAAAAAGTTGGATCAATGGTGAATTTTCTACGAAGCAAATCAGTAAAATTAAAATTGAAGATTTGTTGGGTCGAAAACCAATTGTTTTGGACGAGCAAAAGATTTCAAGTGAATTAAATAATAAAACAATATTAGTAACTGGAGCTGCAGGATCAATTGGTAGTGGAATGGTTTTGCAAATTGCGAAGTATCATCCATTGAAAGTGGTGTTGTTGGATCAAGCAGAATCTCCAATGTATGATATTCAGAATCAATTGCTAACTCAATTTCCTGATTTGGCTTTTGAAGTTGTTATTGGCGATATTCGTAACTATGAACGAATGGAGCGTGTTTTTGAATATTATCGACCAGAATATGTGTTTCATGCAGCTGCATATAAACATGTTCCGTTAATGGAAAATAATCCTTCGGAAGCAATTTTGACAAATGTGAAGGGGACTAAAAACTTGGTTGATTTAGCGAATAAATATCAGGTGAAGAAGTTTGTGATGATTTCAACTGATAAAGCGGTGAATCCAACGAATGTGATGGGTGCTTCTAAGCGAATTGCAGAGATCTATGCCCAAGCAGCAAACGAAAAAGGCATTACAAAATTTGTAACGACACGTTTTGGAAATGTGCTAGGTTCTAATGGTTCAGTTATTCCACTTTTTCAACGACAAATTGAGCAGGGCGGACCGTTAACGATAACTGATAAACGAATTACGCGTTTCTTTATGACTATTCCTGAGGCTTGTCAATTAGTTTTAGAGGCCGGAGCAATGGGTGAAGGTGGCGAGATTTTTGTATTCGATATGGGAGAGTCAGTTAAGATAATTGATTTGGCTCGCAAAATGATTCAATTAAGTGGTTTAGAAGAAGGGAAAGATATTGAAATAAAAGTGACAGGACTTCGGCCAGGTGAAAAATTGTACGAAGAATTGTTAGCTCAAGAAGAGAATACACTTCCGACGCATCACCCTCAGATTTTAAAAGCGAAAATCCGAATTGAAGATGAAGCGAAAATTAAACAAATTGAAGATTTAATTCATTTGTTTGAAGCTCAAAAGAACAATGAAATAGTTTCTAAAATGAAGGAAATTGTTCCAGAGTATATTAGTAATAATTCTGAATTTGAATTACTCGATAAAAAATGATTAAACCAGTAAATATACAAGTTCGATTCTCTGATTTAGATATCATGGGACACGTTAATAATTCAGTTTATCTAACTTATTTTGAATTAGCGCGTGTTGAATATTTTCAGCAATTATTAGGTGAGAAGTGGGATTGGAATGCTTATGGTATGTTGCTAAAGAAAAATGAAATTGTATACCATAAATCTGTCTTATTACATGATACTCCTGAAATTACTATTTTCACAACTCAAATTGGAACAAAAAGTTTTACGTTTGAATATGAATTAAAAGTAAGAGGGGAAATATATACAAATGGAAGTTCATTAATGATTTGTTTCGATGCAACTAAAAATGAAACAATTGAAATTCCTACGAAATTAAAAGAATCATTGATCTTGTTGAAAAGGAATGATATTTGATCTATTTTAAAATAATTTTAACCTAGAAATGATGAAACTGAAAAACTTTATTTTAACCTTGTTATTGCTGATTGGAACAAATTTAATCGCTCAAATAGGTGTTCAAACGGCAAAGCCATGTAATCAAAAGTCACTTGATCGTAAACGAAATGCTCGTTTTGCAGAGTGGGAATGCGGGAAACTAGCTGGTGCTGTTGATTGTAACGAAAAGTTGGATTACGACGATAATTCGAATACTTATACTTCTGGAATTGATAATTTACCTTATACGGGTGTTTGTGAAACGTGCCATAACAATGGTTTGTTAGAGCATCGTGTGACATTTATTAATGGTAAAGAATCTGGAAAAGATACTACGACTTATGAATCTGGTTGTCCAATGGTAATTCGTGAAAATATCGATGGATTAAGACATGGGCAATGGATTTATTATTTCGATACTGTTGGAAGTCCAATCGAGTGGGAGATGAACTATTTTATGGGGCAAAAACATGGAAAACATGTGTTTTTTACTATAAAAGGTGATACAGCTTTGTATGAAAATTACAGTCATGGATTATTGGAAGGTCAAAAAAGAACATACTATCAACGATCAAAAATCGAAAAAGATTTACATTACTCAAAAGGTTTATTGAATGGATCATTTAAAGCATATGCTTTTAAAGGTCAATTATTACAAGAAGGAACTTTTACGATGGGTAAAAAAGATGGTGAATTCAAATATTACTATGATGATGGTGTTTTATTGAAAATTGAACATTGGAAACTAGATGTAAAAGAGGGTGAATTTAAAACTTTTTACTACGAAGGCCATTTACAAACCCTAGAAAATTACAAAAAAGGTAAAATGGAAGGTTGGTTTGAAGAATATTATCCAGATCAAAAGATTAAAAGAAGAGCATTGTATAATAAGAAAAACATTGTGATAGAAGAACATAAATTCAACGAAAAAGGTCAAGAAACGTATACTTATGTTGAATTAAAAGGTCGTAAGAAAAAGAAAAAAGCAGAAGATGACGCTGCGCCTGGTTCGGATATTTAAAATATTAAGCTGATGATTTTCATCAGCTTTTTTTTTGGTTCAAAGATTGTATATGAATAAATAATTAATCATTCAACACTTTGGATTATGAAAACAATTTTATTCGCAATCGCATTTTTCAGTTTAACATTTAATGTTCGAGGAGCTGAAATTTTTATTAGAGTTTTAAAAACAGGAACACATTATTCTACTGTTTACAATCAAACACACTATAATTCAACGAATATCTTTCGATTTTTTGATTTGCCTGGAGGTACAATTCCTATTCAGGTAATTGAGCAGAATACAGGGACATTTATTTATAATTCCTCAATGTATTTAAATTCAAACCAGCGAATAGTAGCTGAACTTGATGTTTATGGAAATTTTACAATTTTACAAAACGTAATTGTTGAATATAGTAACTGGTATACACCGATTCAAAATGGCTTGGGAGTAGATAATGGCAACGTCGTTTACCCAAATGGCAATCCAAATACGAATCAGAATTCAACCGTAAATAATCAGTACAATCAACAAATGTTTACGCAGTTCTTGAATTCTTTAGATAAAGAAAGTTTTGATACTAAGAAATTGGATAAAGCTAAAAAGTACATTGATAAAGGGAATTTAAATGCTTCTCAAATTGCAGATATTGCGAAGAAATTTAGTTTTGATTCAAATCGTTTGGATTGGGCTAAATATGCTTATACAAAATGCAACGACAAGGCAAATTATTTTATCTTAAAAGAGGTTTTTTCATTTAGTTCAAGCTATGATGAATTAGAGGAATATATGTTGACACATTAAATGATTGTAGCTTTTTTGGGTAAATATTTAATATTGATTCATATCCAATAATTTTTTAAAATATTATCAAATTAGTTATTATATTTTTTCTTACATTTGAAAAAAAAAGTATTATGTCTGATAAATTCTTTGAAGGATCAACAGTTGCGATAGGCACTTTGTATACAGCTATTGTATTGCTTATTTTAGCATCAATTATGATTTGGGGTTAATTTCCTCAAAAAATCAGAAAGAAAATGTCCTGTTCAAAGAGAGCAGGATTTTTTTTAACCCTCACATTTAAAAGTTCATATGTCGATTAATTCTATTTTCGCGTGGATCATGAAAAAACGAATTCATCAAATTGATTTGTTTCGTAAATATCCACTTGAAGTTCAAGAAGAATTATTAGGGCAATTAGTTGAAAAAGCTAAAGATACTGAATGGGGTAAGATTCATCATTTTAGAGATATAGATTGTTACGAAACATTCAAGAAAAATGTTGATCTTCAAGATTATGATACTTTAAAACCTTTTGTAAATCGATTGTTAGAAGGCGAAGAAAATATTCTTTGGCCAACAGATATTAAATGGTTTGCAAAATCCTCGGGAACAACTTCTGACAGAAGTAAATTAATTCCAGTTTCAAAAGAAGCATTAGAAGATTGTCATCAAAAAGGAGGTAAAGATTTATTAGCCCTTTATTATCAGCAACATCCAGAAGCTAAATTATACAAAGGCAAACATTTAATAGTTGGTGGAAGTGTTGAGATAAATTCCGTAACAGAAAAATCGTTCTCTGGTGATTTATCTGCAATCATTGTCAAAAATTTACCTTGGTGGGCTGAACGAAGAAGAACTCCTGCAAAGGAAATTGCCATGATGCATGAATGGGAAGCCAAGATTGAGAAAATGGCAAAAAGTACAATCAACGAAGATGTTTGTATTATTGCTGGAGTGCCAAGTTGGACATTAGTTTTAATGAAACGAGTGTTAGAGATTTCTGGCAAAAAAAATCTTAAAGAAGTTTGGCCCAATCTTGTTTTATACATGCACGGTGGTGTTAGTTTTGATCCGTACAGAGAGCAATTCAAACAGTTGATACCAGATGATAATATGAGTTATATTGAAACATATAACGCTTCTGAGGGATTTATTGGGATTCAAGATGACCCTTTAAAAAATGAATTATTATTGATGTTAGATTATGGGATTTATTATGAATTTATTCCAATGTCTGATTTTAAAGGTGTGCTTTCGAATAACGTCATTAATCTTTCTCAAGTTGAAGTTGGAGTGAATTATGCAATTGTCATTTCAACAAATGCAGGTTTATGGCGCTATGTAATTGGTGATACAATTAAATTTACATCCAAAACACCTTATCGTTTTGTGATTACAGGAAGAACGAAATCATTTATTAATATTTTTGGTGAAGAGTTAATTGTCGAAAATGCGGAACAGGCAGTTGCAATAGCATGTGAAGAAACTAATGCAAAATTGAAAGAATATTCTGCGGGCCCAATCTATATGAATGAAAATTCTAAAGGTGGACACGAATGGGTATTTGAGTTCTCAGAAAGTCCTACAGATTTTAGTCTTTTTTCGGATAAATTAGATGCAACTTTAAGAGCCTTAAATTCTGATTATGACGCAAAACGCACTAAAAATTTAATCATGGATTTTCCGAAAATTAATATTTTAAAACCTGGTACGTTTGATGCATGGTTAAAATCGAAAGGAAAATTGGGTGGACAAAATAAAATTCCACGTTTAATGAATGATCGTTTAATATTGGATGAATTACTGAATTTTGAGCAGAATTAAATTGAAATATTTGATTGTATTTGTTGGGATTTTTATCTCACGAATCGCTGATGCTCAAAATTATCAGTGGAACGAGAAAATTAAACTTAATCTTGATTCTACTGGTATTTGGAATGTGGATGTTCTTGGGAATGTTTATTTAACGAATAAGGAATTACTTCAGAAGTATGATTCAATCGGTGTTTTAAAATTTTCTCAAAGTCAGAAATCGATAGGTCGTATTTCATCTATGCAGCCTATAAATACAATGAAAGTAATTGTTTTTTCAGAGGAGCAACAGCAATTTTGTATTTTAGATAATACATTGACACAGTTTGAGCCATGTATCGATTTGATGGATAATGACATCGGCAATGCAACTTCTGTTGTAGTTTCAGCTCAACCCGATAAATTTTGGGTATACGATCAGTTGAATTCACGTTTGCATTTGTTATCACTTGGTCAAACCAATCAAAAACAGGATGTTGAGAATTTAAAAGGTGTTTTGAATTCTGCTCAATTTAGTTTTGTTACAGAAAAGAATTATCAATTGTTTTTGGTTGATTCTACAAAAGGAGTTTATGTTTTAGATTTATATGGTTCATTAGTTGATTTGCTTGATTTTAAAGGTGTGGTAAGTGTTAGTGCAGATGAAACGCATTTGTTTTTATTTCAGAAAACACAATTAATCATCATTAATAAAGAAACGAAAGCTTTAATTGAAATAAAACTTCCCGACACTGAAATAATTGATTTTAAGAAAAGTGGGGAGTTCTTTTATTTTAGGACCCAAAATCAAATTAAAAAATACACGTTAAATTTTCAATAAAACAGTTGTTGTTAAGCGCAAAATTTGTAATTTAGGAACCCTGTTTAGGTAATTTAAACACACTCAAAAAATTAATACTATGCATATTGCAATCGCTGGAAATATTGGATCAGGAAAAACAACGTTAACAAATTCTTTAGCAAAACATTACGGTTGGGAAACACATTTGGAAGATGTGGAGCAAAATCCTTATTTAAATGATTTTTATGAAGACATGCAACGTTGGTCATTTAATCTTCAGATTTATTATTTGAATAGTCGTTTTACACAAATTCAAGAAATAAAAGAAACGGAGAAAAATGTGATTCAAGATCGTACGATTTATGAAGATGCATTTATTTTTGCGCCTAACTTACATTCAATGGGGTTAATGACAACAAGAGATTTTGAAAATTATTTTTCATTATTCAATCTAATGGATTCTTTTGTTGCAGCGCCTGATTTATTGATTTATTTGAGAGCGAGTGTACCTACTTTAGTAAACCATATTCAAGCAAGAGGTAGAGATTACGAAGAAAGTATTCGTTTAGATTACTTGAAACGTTTAAATGAGCGTTACGAAGCTTGGATTTCTACGTATGATAAAGGTAAATTATTAATTATTGATATTGATAACAATCGTTTTCATGATGATCAAGAAGATCTAGGGAAAATTATCAATGCAATTGAAGCAGAAATTAACGGTTTATTCTAAGCGTTAAAAAATAGTATCTAAAATCTTATATCTAAAAATAAAATGATAGTTGTAACTGGAGCTGCAGGTTTTATCGGAAGTTGTTTGGTAAGTAAATTAAACAAAGAAGGATTTAATAACATCGTAGTTGTTGATGATTTTTCTAAAACTGAAAAAGCAAATAATTTAGAAGGAAAAACCATTCAGGCGAAAGTTGGAAGAAAAGATTTTATCGCATGGTTGAAAGATTTTGCCAAAGAAGTAGATTTCATCTATCACATTGGAGCAAGAACAGATACAACTGAATTTGATAAAGCTATTTTTGACGAATTAAACGTTAATTATTCAAAAGCAATTTGGGAAATTTGTGTAGAACATCAAATTCCTTTAGTTTATGCAAGTTCTGCAGCTACTTATGGTTTAGGTGAATTCGGTTACAAAGATGATCATTCAATTATACCAAGTTTAAAGCCGTTGAATCCTTATGGAGATTCGAAAAACGATTTTGATATTTGGGTATTGGAACAAACTAAATTCCCACCTTTTTGGGCTGGTTTGAAATTCTTCAATGTTTATGGTCCAAATGAATACCATAAAGGAAGAATGGCGAGTGTAATTTTCCATACATTCAACCAAATACAAGCAAATGGAGGGATGAAATTGTTCCGTTCTCATAATCCAAATTATACAGATGGAGGTCAATTACGTGATTTCGTTTACGTAAAAGATGTTGTTTCCGTTTGTTTATTTTTAATGAATGACAAACCAACTTCAGGAATCTATAACTTGGGTTCAGGAAAAGCGAGAACATTCCTAGATTTAGCTAAAAACACGTTTAAAAACGTTGATAAACCTGAAAACATTGATTTCATTGATACACCAATCGATATCCGTGATAAATACCAGTATTTCACTGAGGCAGATATGTCAAAACTAATCGGTGAAGGTTATAAAATTCCTTTTCATACCTTAGAAGAAGGTGTTGCTGATTATGTAACGAATTATTTGGTTGGTTCGAAGTATTATTGATTTTATTGCTCTCTAATTTTGGTGATTTGAATCCTTCAAAAGGTAGATTAATTAGTACATTTGTTAGCACAGATAATGTGCCAAATAATATTGGTATTTATATCTCAGTAGTTTTTATTACTCTTGTGATATTTATAATCTATAAAGTTAGAAAAAGTATAAAAGACGAAGGATTATAAACTTAAGAGATTTAAGGAATTAGAACGTATTTCTAACTTTCGGACGAAACTACCTCAAACAAAACTCCAACACCGAATCCATAAACTCTTCAGGAGCTTCTGCATGAACCCAATGGCCAGCATTTTCAATTGTTTTTAATTGAATATCAGGAAACACTTCTTCTAATGCTTCTATGTCGTCGTCTAAGATGTAATTGGATTGTGCACCTCTAATAAATAGAGTAGGCAAGAAAACTTCAGTTGTTGATAAAGCAGATAAAATTTCCGTCATCTCACGTTCTAGAACTTCAATGTTCATTCTCCAAGCTAATTTTCCTTTTTCAATCCAATAAAGGTTTTTTAATAGAAATTGTCTTGTGCCGTAAGAATCTACATATTGAGTAAGAATAGATTCTGCAACACTTCGAGAATTTACAGTTGTCAAATCGATTGCATGAAGTCCTTTAAGAATTTCAGCATGATGCATCGGATATTGCTTGATGCCAATATCTACAACAATTAATTTTTCTAATAGGGATGAGTGATTTTGAGCAAATGTAATTGCTACTTTTCCACCCATTGAATGGCCGAGCAATAAGATTTTTGAAAGATTTAATTCGTTTACTAATTCTAATAAATCATCAGCCATTAGTTGGTATGAAAACTCATCGCTCCAATCAGAATGCCCATGATTTCTTAAATCTACAAGAATTACTCTATAATATTCTGCTAGCTTTTTAGCGTGTGTCTGCCAGTTGTCTGAAAAACCAAATAAACCATGAAGTATAACGAGAGGCTGACCTTCTCCGATTTCACGATAATGTAATTTCATGATGTTTTGGGTTTAAAAAACGAAGTAATGAGTAATGATGCTTAAGAAGTTTGGAGATTCCATAGTGTTAGATGAAAGTTCTACAGAGGATTCTTCATCTTTATCACATGATTTTTCGCAATCAGATTTAGTACATTCAGTTGAAGATGATTTTTTGTCAGCGTATTCTTTTGATGAAGTTTTTCCAACCGTAAATTGTTTGTCGTTCATTTTAGAAAGAATCGAAACAATTTCGTCAACTGTAATTTTATCTTTATCAAATGCGATTTCAGCTGTGTTGAATTTTCGTCCTTCTTTAAAATCAAATTCTACAGTACTTACTGCATTCGTTGCTCTTAATTCTTTACGGATACTTGCTCCACATCCCATTACACAAGTCATTCCTGAAATTTCAGCAGTTAAAAGGCGATTTACTTCCACTTTTGGAGCTTCAATTGTCGCTTTATGGCTCTCTTTTCTAATTACTTCCGATTTATTATCATTTGAAGAACAAGAAAAGGCAAGTGTACCAACTAAAACAGCATAAATCACTTTCATAATTACTAAAATTTTGTTTTACAAATGTACTTGAATTTGTTAAAAGCCACTATAAAAAAATGTTAAATTAATTCGATTTCACAACTTTCTGAATTGATTGTTCTCCATTTTCAAATAAAACTTCGATGTAATAAATACCTGTTGAAAATTCAGATAAATTGATGGCGTTTTTCTCTCCTTTATTTATAGGGTTTATGCTATTGATTCTTTGACCTATTGAATTCTTAAGTGTAATTGAGTTTATATTAAATTCAGAATTATTTTTAATGTTAATAATGTCATTTGTTGGATTTGGGTAAAGTAGGAATCCTGATGTTTCGTTATTATTTAATCCTAAATTTGATTCAATTGTAATGTTTTTGTAATAAGTATTGTAGTTCATATTAAGATCGTAATAACTTAATCCAACTAAGTATTGACCAGGGTTTTGATATGAATGAATCTGATTAAATGTTCCGTTTGTAGAACTTCCATCACCAAAATCCCAATGGTAGTCAGAAGAATTGGTGTAAATTGATTGAAATTGAATGTTTTGGTTTTGAATAAAATTACCAGTAGCAATAATTCCACCAGTATTGATGTCTAAAGTATCCCAAGAGATGTCGAATCCAGCAGAAGTAATATAAATGTCTGAACTCCATTCAAAAAATACATTTCCAGAATTAGCAATAAAACTTGTGGTATTAAGGATTCCTGAAATTGAGACAAGCAAAGGTGAGTTTTGGTCAGGGCCATCGTAAATTTTCAAGAAATCATAATTTTGTTCAGTATCAAATGAATTTAGGGTAATTCTAATTGGTTTAATTGTTGAAGGCTGAATTAGGAAGTTACAATTCTCATTATCACTATAATTATTGTTTTCACTACCTGAATCATATAATTTCCCAACGTGTAAATTACTATAGGAATCAGAACAAATGAAATAAGTATTTACGATGGTAATAAAATCAATTTTAGTGATTGAATCTTCTCCAAATGCATTTGTTACAACTAGTTTTACAGGATAAGTACCAACTGCAGGATAGCTTATGACTGGATTTTGAGAAGATGAATTTAGTGTGTTTGCACCAATAAATTCCCAATTCCATGTAGTTGGAAGGTTTAAAGATAAATCCGAAAATGTAATAGGATTATTTATTGAAGTTGAAAAAGTTGAAGCGGTGAAATTTGCAATTGGTGGATTGTTATTTTGAATAATAGTTACAGCGTAATCTTCAAATTGTCCAAATACTGGATTTGTACAAGCATCAAAACCAATCTCTTCATTTGTGCCAATTCTTAATCTTAAAGGTGTGTTGTAAACAGTGTTTCCTGATATTATGATATTGCTAATGTGAATTGTCTTTTTGATGTCAGAGCTATAAATAACTTCATTTACTTCGAAGACACCATTGTTATTGTAATCTATCCACGCTTTTCCAAATTCTAAACCTGAATTAAATTCTAAGTTGTAAACTGAACCAGCCACTAATGATGTGCTTTGAGAACATGAGAAATCTTGGTAAGACTCGTTTTTACTGAATTGACTCGTCTTATTGATTGTATTAAAGATTACTTTCGAAATTCCTTTTGTAGTTGAAGGTGAAGTTGTATTAGGTTTGCAAAGAGCGCTAGTTAAACTTCCATCATTTGTAATTGAAATAAAATCAATCAGTGTTAATGTATCTGGGGAATTACAAATTCCTGTTCCATTTGCGATTAAGCGAATAGTATAATTTCCAACAGTTGTATATGTATGTGTTAGCGTGTCGCTTGTACTTGTAGTTCCATCACCTAAGTCCCAATGAAACTGAATTGCATTTGTACTAAAATTGTAAAAATGAACGCTCGATGGAGCACTACAGCTGATTTGCTTATCAACATTAAAATTGGCAATCACTTCGGATGTATAAATTTCTCCAACACCAACAGCATGCCACGCATTTGTAACAGCGATTACTTCTGGGCTGCATTCACCATATAAGTCAATTGCTGATTGAATAGAGTAAAATCGAGCATCATTATAATTAGAGTTAGCTGTTAGAAATGAAGTTAAATTGCGATAACTAATTTCAGCTGCTTTTGTTATACCGATTCCTGTTACACTATAATTATCATTTAAATCATTTGTTCCTGAACCACCATTAACGAGTAAATAGAACCAATAATTTTGAACACCTGAATTGCTGTGAACTCCACCGTTATCAAAGTTTGGATCAGTTACCCAATGATTTCCTAAATAGGTGTCAGGATCATTTTTAGCATTCGGATTACTCATATCTCTAAACCCATTTCCTGTTATATTAAATTGGTCTCCCATTAGGTAATTAGCAGTTGTTGGGTTTTTATAAAAGTCGATGACCACACCAAAAATATCACTGAAAGATTCGTTCAAAGCGCCTGATTCATTCATGTATTGAAGATTTGCGGTATATTGAGTGACAGCATGTGTTAATTCGTGACCAACAACATCTAAAGAAGTTAATGCTGAATAGTTTATTCCATCTCCATCACCATAGGTAATATTCGTTCCGTCCCAAAAAGCATTTACAAAATTAGTGTCATAGTGAACATAACTATTGATTACTCCATTCGCATTATCAAATGAAAAGCGATTAAATTGAGATGAATAGTAATCATAAAAAGCCTCAGCACCGAAGTGAACGTCTAATGCTGCATCATCTTGATTTTGAGTTGAAGTCCAATTGTTATCAGTATCAGTAAAGTTTGTATAATTAAAATAATCTGTTCCGTTATTTAGATTAAACGTGTTTATACCATTACCTCGGCCAGTTTCTGTTAAATGATAATTTGAACCTTGTTGATTTGTGGTGATTGGTCTTACACCATTGTATTTAGTGTGAGCGGTCCCAATAACATCTGTATGATGAATTCGATTTATTTCTTTTAATACTTTTCCATTTTCTGCGTCGATGTAAAAGTATTTTCTTGCCAAAGGTTTAGCAGAATAAATATCTGTTTTATAACAAAGTCTGAAACTGTTATTAATTAATATATAGGTTAATTCAGGTTGAGGGAATTCATTTTCTTTCCAAAAATAGCTCTCACTTTTCAACTTTGATTTACCGATTTTTATAGCCTCATCACTTTTTATTGTTGGAGTAGCATTGTTAAAAACAGAGGCTTTGGAATATTCGCCATTTCCAGATACGATTAAATCATTTTTTGAATGAATAATAAAAGTGAAATCTTCAATTAAAATTGATTTGTAATAAAATTTGTAACGTGAATGAGTATAACCAATTTTGTCCGTTTCTTTTGATGAAATTTTAACATTTATGTCTTTATTTAATTTTAAAATCCCTAACAAATAAGAAATTTCATCAGTTGATTTCACTTTTGCATCCGTTCTTAATTTGAAATATTGAATAGTGTTATCTTTTGGATTTAATTTGATTTTTATTGCATTAGGAACATGTTTTTCACAAGCCGAACCATTGATTTCTTGGGAAAAAGATACAGTTAAGATTAGAAACATTAATGTAATCAGCGAAATCAATCTGGAAATGAAATGATGAGTGTTTTTTTCTTTTTTCATAGTTAGATGAATTTTCGTTAAATTGTATAACCAAATATATCAATTTTAAATAATTAGAGGTAATTTTTAATTTGTTATGTAGGAATAAATGATTAAAATGTCATTCAAACATCTTTTTAGGAAAGATTGGGATATAAATTGAAATGAAACAGTATATTTTTAATTAGCTTTGTAGTATAAATCTCAATAATATGTTAATCAAAGAAGCAGTTTTCGTAGTATCAAATACAGATCATAAATTAAGTCCAGCTGATGGAATGCCTGAATACGCATTTATTGGTCGTTCTAATGTTGGGAAATCTTCGTTGATTAATATGTTGACAGGAAATAAAAAGTTAGCAAAAACTTCTGGAACACCTGGAAAAACACAATTGATTAATCATTTTCTAATCAATAAAGAATGGTATTTGGTCGATTTACCTGGATATGGTTATGCAAAAACATCTAAAAAGATGCGTGCTGAATTTGAGGTGTTTATTTCTGAATATTTAATGAAAAGAGAGACATTAATGAATGTTTTCGTTTTGTTAGATTCTCGATTAGATCCTCAGCAAATTGATCTTGAATTCATGAATTGGTGTGGAGAGAAACAAATTCCATTTTGTATGGTTTTTACCAAAATTGATAAAATTTCGAGTTCTATTCTTGCAAAGAATTTAGCGAAGTACAAAAAAGAAATGGTTAAATATTGGGATGAAATTCCACCAATTTTCACAACATCAAGTGAGTCTGGTTTTGGAAAAGAAAAAGTCTTGAATTACATTGATGGGATTAATAAAGCGATAAAAGAAGTAGAATAATAGTTGAGCGAAATGATAGTAGAACAAATATATACAAAGTGTTTAGCAGAAGCAGCTTATTACATTGAAAGCAATGGTGAAGCAGCTGTGATTGATCCATTGAGAGAATCTGCTCCTTACATTGAAATGTCTGAGAAAAATGGTGCGAAAATTAAATACGTTTTCGAAACACACTTTCATGCTGATTTTGTGAGTGGACATATTGATTTAGCCAATAAAACAGGTGCTTCAATTGTTTTTGGACCTACTGCAAATACACATTTTGAATCGATTATTGCTGAAGATAATCAAGAATTCAAAGTAGGTGCTTTAACGGTAAAAGTATTGCATACACCAGGACATACACCAGAATCAGTTACATATTTGTTGATTGATGCTGAAGGAAAAGAAACGGCGATCTTTTCAGGAGACACCTTGTTTTTAGGAGATGTTGGTCGTCCAGATTTAGCAATTAAAAGTGATTTGACGCAAGAAGATTTAGCAGGAATGTTATTTGATTCATTGCGAAATAAAATTATGACTTTACCTGATGATATTACCATTTATCCAGGTCACGGAGCTGGTTCTTCTTGTGGGAAAAACATGAGTTCTGAAACAGTTGGTTCATTGGGTGAACAGAAAAAATCGAATTATGCGTTAAGAGCGGATATGACGAAAGAGGAATTTATCAAAGAAGTAACAACTGGTATTTTGCCTCCTCCTCAATATTTCCCGAAAAATGCGCAAATGAATAAAACTGGTTACCTTTCTTTTGATGAGGTAATCGACAAAGGAACAAAAGCTTTATCTGTAGAAGATTTCAAGAATGAAGTTGAAAATGGAGCGTTAATTTTAGATGTTAGAACTCAGGCTGATTTTAGTAAAGGATTTGTCAAAGATTCGTTATTCATTGGTTTGAATGGAACATTTGCAATGTGGGTAGGAGCTTTAATTCATGATATTAAACAGAAAATTGTACTAATCACACCAGAAGGCGCTGAAGAGGAAGCAGTTGTTCGTTTAGCGAGAGTGCTATTTAAAAGGTGGTGTTCAAGCATATCAAAATACAGGAGAAACACTTGAAACATTGCAGTCAATCACTGCAGAAGAATTAGCAACAAAAATTGATTCTGTAGCTATTGTAGATGTTCGTAAACAAGGAGAATACGAAGCGGAGCATGTTGAAAATGTAACACATTGTTCGTTGGATTACATCGCAGATGAACAAAATAAATTAGACAAAAACAAAACATATTATGTTCATTGCGCAGGTGGATATAGAAGTGTAATTGCCATTTCAGAATTAAAAAGAAATGGTTTTACAAATCTAATCGATATTTTGGGAGGTTTTGGAGCAATTCAAAAAACAACTATCCCAGTTACCAATTTTGTGTGCCCAAGCACGTTGAAATAATTATGAATTATAAATTTTGGATTTTGAATTAATCTAAAATTCAAAATCCAACATTAACTGACTGAGCGAAGTCGAAGTCCAAAATTAGAAAAATGGTTGAAGTAGGAATTATCATGGGAAGTGCATCTGATCTTCCTGTAATGCAAGAAGCAGCAGATATATTAAAAGAATTAGGTGTTGAATTTGAAATCAATATCGTATCAGCACATAGAACACCAGAGTTGATGTTTGAGTATGCAAAAAATGCACACAAACGTGGATTAAAAGTTATCGTAGCGGGAGCAGGAGGAGCAGCACATTTACCAGGAATGACAGCATCTTTAACACCGCTTCCAGTAATTGGAGTTCCAGTAAAATCAAGCAACTCAATTGACGGTTGGGATAGTATTTTGTCTATTCTTCAAATGCCAGGTGGAATTCCAGTTGCAACTGTTGCCTTAAACGGAGCAAAAAACGCAGGAATCTTAGCGGCAAAAATCATCGGAGCATCAAATCCCACATTATTAGTAAGATTAGAGGCTTACATGGAAGAAATGAAACAAAAAGTGCTACTAAGCGCAGAGAAGTTAAAATAATATTAGAGAAATTAGATATTTAGACCTTAGAAATTAGACTTAATTGGACTAATATCTGAGGTCTAATTTCTAAATATCTAACTTCTAATTTTCTAATTAATGGAATCAACTCAACATAAACCTTTAAAAGTATTAAATGCATCTGCGGGTAGTGGAAAGACATTTAATCTGGTAAAGGAGTATATCCAATTATTATTGGGCGAACAAAAACTCGTTTTACAAAATATTTTGCATCGCTATGAAGATTTTCATGTGATGACTATTGACAAATTCAACCTGAAATTAATTCGTTCATTCAGTCGTGATTTGAATTTATCTACCGACTTTGAAATCATTTTTAATGAAACAGAAGTCATCGAAAAAGTCATCGATAAAATGATGAGTGAATTAGATATTTCTGAATCCAATCACTTGACGAGAATCATTTTTGAATATGCAAAAAGTAATGTAGAAGAGGGAGAAAAGTGGGATTTTCGCAAAAATCTAATTAAATTCTCTGAAATTATTAAAAATGAGAAGTACAATTCAATTGTAGAAGCGTTGATTGATAAAGATTTTTCGTTTGAAAGATTGAAAGAATTAAAGCATGAATTGTCTCGTAAAAAAGATCATTTTGCAGGTGAATGTCAGAAAGTTTACTCGATTTTTCAAAATGAGAATATTGAATCAAATGAATTACCTGACGGTACAAGAACCTATAATCCGATTGCTAATTTAAATTCAATAGATACATTTCCTAAAACATTTTTTACAGAAGCCTTTATTAAAAAATGCCAAGAATTCGAAGTTCCTAAAGGAAAAAGATTTCCATCTTCTTTGAAGCAAGCATTACTTGATTTGAATTCAATTTGGGAGAAAGGAATTGGAGAGTTTAGTGCATTAGAATTGTATGTCAAAAATTATTACAACATGGCTTTGCTGCAATTTATGGCGAAGCAGTTGGGGACAATTCGAAAAGAGGAACAATTGATTCGGATTTCGGAATTCAACACCCTGATTTCTCAATTGGTGAAAAATGAAGATGCTCCGTTTATTTATGAGCGTTTAGGAACACGATTTCAACACTTTTTATTAGACGAATTTCAAGATACTTCACATTTGCAATGGTTAAATATGGTGCCTTTGGTACATGAATCCATTTCAAATATGAATCAAAATTTGATTGTAGGTGATCCAAAGCAATCTATTTATCGTTTTAAAAATGGAGTGGCAGAACAATTTATAGCCTTACCAGAAATTTATAATCCTGAAAATGATGCGGATATTCTTCGTAAATCGGCTTATTTTAAATCGCAGGGTGAAATGTTGCCTTTGGAAGACAATTGGCGTTCATCAGCAACGATTGTAGAATTTAATAATCACTTTTTCGAATTATTAAAAGCTGCCTTATCAGATACAAATCAATCGTTTTACGCTTCGATCAAGCAAAACCCGAAATCCAAAATTAAAGGTTATGTTGAAATTATTTCAGAACCAAAATCAAAAGAAGCTTCAGATTCAATAGGTAAAGAATTTGATTTACTTTTAAAATGGATTGAAGAATGTGAAGCTGATGGGTTTAAGAGAGGCGATATTTGTTTATTAGGCGAAAAAAACAAGGAATGTAATAGTTGGGCAATCTTTTTAACTGAAAAAGGCTACGACGTTGTTTCTGCGGATTCTTTGTTAGTTGATAGTGATGTTGCAGTTCAGCTGACAATAAGTTACTTAAAACGAAGATTACAGCCATTAAGCGAGAACGAGAAACGTAAATTTGCAGAAAAATATTTTGGATATACTTCAGAGAATAGTTTTACAGATTACAAATCTTATTTAGTTGAGAAAATAACGGAGTCTACTGGTAAGAAATACACTTTCTTTAACGATGAAGATTTTATAAAAAATCACTTCAATTCGAATGTTGAGTTTTTTATGAAATATGAAAATGTGTACGACTTAATTCAGAAGTTTTATCGCATGATGAATTTTGATGAGTTAACGAATCCGTATTTACATCATTTAGCAGATATTGCCCATCAATTCGACTTAAATAACGGTCCTGATTTAAAAAGTTTCTTGGATTATTATAAATCAGATGGGTACAAGTCTGCAGTTCAATTGCCTGAAAGTGAAAATGCAATCAAGATTATGAGTATTCATAAATCAAAAGGATTGGAGTTTCCAGTTGTAATTTTACCAAATATGAATTTGAGTACAGGGATAAAAAATCATTCAAAATTCTTGTTTGAATCTGATGATTATATTTTATATGCTGGTGCTTCTAAAAATTCTGAAATCGATGTGATTAAGACGTTTGCAGATATCGAAAGTAATTTGATATTAACTGATAGTGTCAATAAATGTTATGTTGCTTTAACGCGACCTGTTGAACGTTTATATATTTATAACACCTTTAAATCTCAGTCGGATTTCGGAGATGTTTTTAATACAATGTTAGATAATTTAAGTTACCCAGACGAAACTTTTTCAAAATCAGAGCAAGATGGTCAACTCAAAATAACGATTGGAAATAGAGTAGGGAAGCAAGAAGAAGGAAAGTCTGTTGCAGATACATTTTTTATTCCTGAAAATGTTTCAGATCGATTATGGTTTCCAGATATTTCTTTACAAGACAGAAAAGATTTAGCAGAAATGGATTCCATGTCAGATGCGCAAAGATATGGAAATCAATTGCATATTGTGTTGGCGGCTGTTAACGATAAAAATGAAATAGCAACGTGTTTTGATAATTTAGTGAAATCAGGAATTATCGAAATGGTTTTTGTCGATCGAATGAAATCGGAAATTGAAGAGATTTTTGAGAATGAAGAATACCAACGATTGTTTGAAAATGCAATTGAAATTATCAGTGAGCAAGACATTATCGCAGGAGAATTTTCCATTGTTCGACCAGATAAACTGATTTTGAAAAATGATGCTGCGATTATTTTAGATTACAAAACTGGTTTACCTAAAAAGAAAGATGTTCAGCAAGTAAAAGAATATGCTTCTGTTTTGAAAGAGATTGGATATGAGTCTGTTGAGGCTTATTTATTTTATACTTCAACGAAAGAAATCACGCAGGTAGTTTGATTTTTTTCATTGAACCATATAAGGGATTATAAGAAATTATAAGTTAATTTTTAATGGTTAAATTAAATCTCTGTATAATTTATTTACATAAGTTTTCTGACCTTCTCGGTAAATATTTGTGCAATTGAAATTTAACATTAAACCTATAGGCACATTTATTAATTTCATGTAAGACATCAATTGTGCTTCATGAATAGGTAATATTTTTTCGACTGCTTTCAATTCGACAATTAGTTCATTTTCAATAAATAAATCACATCTTAAATCAACTTCAATTTGAATTCCTTTATAATTTATTGGAATTTTCATTTCTGTAAGACAATTAATACCTTCTAATTCTAATTCGTGTTTTAGACATTTTTGATAGACACTTTCTAATAGCCCTGGTCCAAGTTCTTTGTGTACTTCAATTGCTGCACCATTTACTTTATAAATTAAATCGGTATAAAAAGCTTTATTGTATTGCATGATAAAAATTTAGTGATTAGTTATACTAATTTAATCATTAAGTTACAATAAAACAAAATCTTATATGACCTTATAATCCCTTATATGGTAAAAAACAAAAACCTATTCAACCAATTCCCCAACAATCTTAGCAGAAAGCAAACACAAAGGAATACCACCTCCAGGGTGAACGCTTCCACCAGCAAAATATAAACCTTTCACTTTTGAGAAATTTGGATGTCTAAAAAATGCAGCCATTCGATCGTTTGAACTTGCCCCGTATAACGCTCCAGCATGACTCGATGTTTTTGCTTCAATACGAATTGGATCTAAATACTCTTCTTCTTCGATTAAAGATTCTATATCTGTTTTTAGAATTCGGCTCAATTTTGAGAGAATATTTTGTCTAGCTGTTGTTCTTATATCGTCCCAATTTTGTCCTGAATTACTAGGTACATTGATCATCACAAACCAATTTTCACTATTTTCTGGTGCATCTGATGATAGTTTTTTAGAAGTGATATTAATGTAAACAGTTGGGTCATTTGAAACATTCTTTTTTTGAAAAAGTGTATCAAATTCTTCTTTGTAATTCTCTGAAAAAAAGATGTTATGCAAATCCAATTGAGGAAATGATTGTTTAATTCCCCAGTAAAAAATCAATGCAGAACTTGAAGGCTCTTGTTGAAGAGTTTTTAAAGGTTAGGTTCATTTTTCAAAAGAAATTGATATGCCGGTTTGATATCAGAATTACAAACGACTAGATCTGCAAAATGATTATCATTACCGATTCGAATTCCTTTTACCACTTTGTTTTCAACGATGATTTCTTCCACTTTTTGATTCAAATGGAACGTTACGCCTAATTCTTTTGCTAATTCTACCAACGAAAGTGTAATCGAATGCATTCCTTTCGTTGGAAAAAAAGAACCGATTTCAAATTCTAAATGAGGAATAATATTTAAAATTCCAGGAGCTTGATAGGGATCTGATCCATTATAAGTAGCATAACGATCAAAAAGTTGCACTAATTTCGGATGATTTAACCCTTTTTCGTTTGCTTTGTGCATCGTAGTAAACAAATGCAACCAA
>JAJTEO010000026.1 GCA_021300395.1 Fluviicola sp.
CGGCACTTGAAGTAGAATTTCCATTTGAGAAACGTTCAATTCTATAACCAGACAAATTTATTGCTGTTCCTGTTGGATTATACAATTCAATCGCTTTATCGTTTCCAGAACCTTCAACATACTCAGAAATAAATAATTCTGAACATTGTGCTTTTACAGCATTTACAGAGCATAATAATACACCTACAAAAAGTAATGTTTTTTTCATATTACAAATTATTAAATAAAAAATTGGGATTGCTATTTATTAGAAACACTGACACCACCTTCGTATCTTTTATACGAAGCAATAGTAATAGTCTCAACAAAAATAAAAATCAATGTTTTTAAAGTAGTTTTAAACATCAATCAGTTGTTTCGTAGTGTTACATTTTCTATGGTTTCAGTCAATTTTTTCTCAATTAAAAAATTGCATCAAGGGTGACATAGAAAAATACGATGCAAACATATGGCATTTTTTTTAATTCTCCATTACCAAATTATTAACATTTGGTAAAAGATTATCAATATTGGCTTTTTGTTGAATAAACTATTTCTATTTTTAAGCCACTCTAATAAAGAAACAAACAAAATGAATAAGAATTTGTCGATGGTTTTAATTCTATGAAAGATGGAGAACATTTTACCAAAATCACTGAAAAAGATAAAAATTACTTCATCACTAAACACGCATTTACAGATTATAATGGAAGTGGGGAAATCATATTGAATTTAGCTGATTTGAAAGTTGATGGAAAGTTGATTCAAATTGATGAGTACGAATTCAATGAAGACGAAACAAAATTGTTATTCAAAACAGAAACTATTTCAATTTATAGACACAGCTATACAGCTATCTACTATTTATATGATCTAAAAACAAAGCAATTACAAGCTTTAGACAACCTTCATTTCCCTCAAACATTAGCAGAATATTCACCAGACGGACAAAAAGTGTCATTTATTCATAAAAACAATATTTATGTGAAAGATATCGCTTCTGGCAAAGTGAAACAATTGACAACAGATGGAAAGAATAATAAAATTATCAACGGAACTACTGATTGGGTTTACGAAGAAGAATTTGCTATTACTAAAGCATATTGCTGGTCGCCTGATTCTAAAAATATTGCTTTTTTAAGATTCAATGAGAAAAATGTTAAAGAATTTAACTTGACCTATTATAAAGACTTATATCCTGAGTTGGATAAATATAAATATCCAAAAGCAGGACAAGACAATTCGAAAGTAACTGCAAATATTGTTAGTGTAAAAAATGGCAAAATTACTCCTTTAGTATTAGGAGAATATGAATACATCCCAAGATTAAAATGGTCATCGAAAGAAAACAACTTAATAATTCAAACACTGAATCGTCACCAAAACAATTTGAAATATCATTTGGTGAAATTGGAAGGTAAAAAAATCACCTCATCTGTTTTCTTTGAAGAGAAATCTGAAACTTATATTGATATAGATGATAATTTAATGATTTTATCAGATGGAAAATCAATTATTCGTACAAGTGAAAATGATGGTTATAATCACATTTACAAATTAAACTTTGATGGTTCTGTTTCTCAAATCACAAAAGGAAGCTGGGATGTAAATGAATTTTTAGGTATCAATGAATTGACTAATACCATCTATTATTCTTCTTGTGAAAAAGGTTCTATTTATAAAGGAATTTATAAAATTGACATTACAGGAAATAACAAAGGGGCGATCAGTTTAGAAACAGGAACGAATGATGCTGAATTTTCAGTTGGAATGAAATACTTTATTAAAACCTATACGACTGCTAATTCACCTGAAGAAATTTCTTTATGTGATGCAAATGGAACAGTATTAAAAGTTTTAGAAGACAATAAAGTATTAAAAGAGAAACTTCAAACATATAAACTTTCTCCAAAGGAATTCTTAACAATAAAAGGAGCTGAATTAGAATTAAATGCTTGGATGATCAAACCTGCTAATTTTGATCCTTCGAAAAAATACCCAGTTTACATGCACTTCTATGGTGGACCAGGTCATAATGTTGTTACTGATTCATATGCTGGAGGAGATTATCTGTATCATCAATTATTAGCTCAAAAGGGATATATTGTAATCGCAGTTGATCCAAGAGGAACAATGTACAGAGGTACTAAATTCAAAAAATCAACTTATTTACAACTTGGAAAACTAGAAGTGGAAGATGTAATTGCCGCTGCAAAAGAAATTGGAAAACTAACTTACGTGGATGCTTCAAGAATTGGTGTTCAAGGATGGAGCTTTGGTGGCTATTTAACTTCTTTAGCAATGACAAAAGGAGCGGATTACTTTAAAATGGGAATTGCAGTTGCACCGGTTACTAATTGGAAATATTATGATAATATATATACTGAACGTTTCATGCGAACACCAGAAGAAAATCCGAAAGGTTATGAAGATAATTCACCAATTAATTTTGTGTCTAATATAAAAGGTAAATACTTTATCATTCATGGTTCAGCAGATGACAATGTTCATTATCAGAACACAATGGAAATGATCAATGCATTAGTAAAAGCAAATAAGCAATTCGACATGTTTATTTACCCAAATAGGAATCATGGTATCTATGGTGGCAACACTCGTAATCACCTTTATACAATGTTGTTGGATTACACTTTGAAAAATCTATAATCAAGGTAGATTTTAACTAAATATTTTGAAATAAATAATTTTTTAAAAAGTTTTAGAATAACCCTTTTTTTTAAAGAAATTGTTTATTAATTTAGGCGACAGTTAAATATTTATTACATTAATTAGGAAGATAAATGAGTGAGATAGCTAAGTTAGAGTTAAACGGACAGACATATGAATTTCCTGTTATTCAAGGAACAGAAAATGAAAAAGCAATTGACATTAGTGCTTTAAGAGCGCAAACTGGATACATCACAATTGACCAAGGTTTCAAAAACACTGGAAGTTGTACTAGTGCGATTACTTTCTTAGATGGTGAAGAAGGAATTCTTCATTACAGAGGTTACCCAATTGAGCAATTAGCTGAAAAAGCATCTTTCTTAGAAGTAGCTTATTTATTGATTTATGGTAAATTGCCAACTCAAGCTGAGTTAGATTCATTTAACAATAGCATTACAAAACATACATTGGTTCATGAAGACATGAAACAATTTTTCGAAGCATACCCTGCGAAAGCGCATCCAATGGGTGTATTAGCTTCTATGGTTTGTTCATTATCTACTTTCTATCCTGAGTCATTAGACCCAAATAGAAGTCCTGAAGCAAAAGATTTAACTATTCATAGATTATTAGCAAAATTACCAACTTTAGCTGCTTGGTCATACAAAAATGCTATGCGTCACCCATTCATGTATCCTAAGAATGATTTAGACTATTGTTCAAACTTCTTACACATGATGTTTGCAATGCCAACTGAAGATTACAAAGTTGATCCAGTTGTTTCTAGTGCATTGAACAAATTATTAATCTTACATGCTGATCACGAGCAAAACTGTTCTACTTCAACTGTAAGAGTTGTTGGATCTTCTCAATCAAACTTATATTCTTCTATCTCTGCTGGTATCTCAGCTTTATGGGGTCCATTACATGGTGGAGCTAACCAAGAAGTAATCGAAATGTTAGAGAAAATCGCTAAAGATGGTGGTGATGTTGACAAATGGGTATTAAAAGCAAAAGATAAAAACGATTCATTCCGTTTAATGGGATTCGGACACAGAGTTTATAAAAACTTTGATCCACGTGCGAAAATCATTAAAGTAGCTTGTGATGAGATTTTAGAAAAATTAGGAGTTAACGATCCATTATTAGCAATCGCTAAAAAATTAGAGAAAGTTGCTTTAGAAGACGAGTACTTCAAATCAAGAAATTTATATCCAAACGTAGATTTCTATTCTGGAATCATCTACAAGGCATTAAACATCCCAACTGAAATGTTCACAGTAATGGTCGCTATCGGACGTCTACCAGGATGGATTGCTCAATGGAAAGAAATGACTGAAGGAAACGAACCAATCGGTCGTCCAAGACAAATCTACACTGGAGCAACGAATTTAAATTACGTTGAGATTAGTAAAAGATAATTCTTTCTAAAATAAATATTTTAAAAAGACGATCGAGAGGTCGTCTTTTTTTTTGTAATTTATAATACCAAATCACTCCATTCCTAAACTAAAAATGCTGTTCCTAAAACGAATCAACTAGTTAAACTAAAATTCTCCTACGTTTGGAAAAATTTAAAATCAAGTTGCAGGTATGAATTCATTAGAAATTGAGAGTTTTAAAATCGCTCCAAATCCAGCTACAACAACTATTGAAATAACAGCAAATTCAGAAGTGGAATCAGTTACAATTTATTAGGATCTTTGGTTCAGGTTGAAAATACAGCTTCTTTTTCAATTGAAAGCTTACCAAAAGGACTTTACCAAGTAATTGTATCAACTTAAATAGGTATTTCTCAATCACGTTTCATGAAACAATAGTTTAGAAATAAATTGTTTTTTATAATTTAAGAACTCATCGAAAGGTGGGTTCTTTTTTTTGTAAATACAATTAACTTAAAACAAACAAGCCTAATTCATCTTCAGACAAATTAGGCTTTTATTCAATTTATATTAGAACTTAATTTTGTTCTCCTTCTTCCAAGTTCATGTATTTTCCTTTCTTCGAACCATCGTAGATTGAATATTTACGGAAACTACATTCTAAATCTCCATTAAACAATTTGATTTTTCGTTCTGGACGTAAACCTACGTTTTTGAATCCTTCTTCGCTTGAAGAAATCATCCAACATGTATAACCTTTCAATTCAGCTTTCATCCAATCACCTAATTTGGAATATAATTCTTCGATATCCTCACCCATTCGTTCTCCGTATGGTGGATTTGTCACCATCACACCTGCTTCAACTGGATTGATTAATTCTTCAAAAGATAAATTCTCCACTTCAACAAAACGTCCAATAGGCAAACCGCTTAAATTTCTTCTTGCTTTTAAAACCATTTCTGAATCGATATCCGAACCTACAATTTTACAAGGTAAAGATGAAACTCTTTTTGGTGCATTTTCATAGATTTCCTCCCAAACTTTCGCATCGTAATTAGCGAAGTTCTTAAATGCATAATGTTGTCTTTCAATATTTGAAGGAATACCTGAAGCCAATAATGCCGCTTCAATCAATAACGTTCCTGATCCACAAAACGGATCAACAAACATTGATTTTCTATCCCAACCTGACATTCTAATTAAACCTGCAGCAGCAACTTCATTCAAAGGAGCATCTCCAACCGCTTGTCTGTAACCTCTTTGAAACAATGGTGCACCACTAGTATTCAACGAAACGATTACATTTTGTTTATTAATATAAACGTCAAATAAAATTTGTGGCGTTTTAATATTTACATCCGGTCTAATTCCTTCTTTCTCTCTGAAAACATCACAAATTGCATCCTTAACAACTAAAAATGGATATTGTGTATGCGTAAATAAATCAGAAAAAACAGCACCTTTCACTGCAAATGTTTTATTGACATCAAAATATTTTGACCAATCGATTTTCATACATTTTTTGTACAAATCTTCTTCGTTACGAATGAAGAATTTTTCAATCTCAACCAAAATAGAAATCGAACATCTAGAGTACAAATTCAAGAAATAAACATCTTTCCACGTACCTTCAATTTGAACTGCACGATTTAAAACTTTTACATCTTTGTAACCCAATTCATTTAATTCTTCTTTTAAAACCTCCTCAAAACCAAACAAGGTTTTAAGTGTTATCAAAATATTATCTCCTAGATTATCGTTACCATTTATCATATCTGAATGTTTATCTTTCAAAAATCTTACTAATTTTGTACAAAAGAACGAATTTGAAGCCACACTTTCGATATATAATAATATTATTTATACTATTTTTCCAATTGGGAAGTGTTTTCTCACAACAACGAATTGGATTAGTCTTAAGTGGTGGAGGTGCTACTGGCTTAGCACATATCGGTGTTTTAAAAGCTTTAGAAGAACGAGGAATTCCAATTGATTATATAACAGGAACATCTGCAGGAGCGTTAGTTGGTTCAATGTACGCTTCTGGTTACAGTCCTGAAGAAATTGAGCAATTTGTCTTAAGCGATGAATTTTTACTAATGACCAATGGTAAATTAAAAGCCTCTCAACGTTTCTCTCTACGTGAAGACGAAAATGATGCAGATTTGCTTAATGTCACTTTTACTCTCAAAAACATCTTAAAAAAATCATTACCAACCAATGTTGTTGCTTCAACTTATTTGGATTTTGAAATGATGAAATTGCTGGGAACAGTTAGTGCTTCTTATTCTAAAAATTTTGATAGCCTCTTTGTACCTTTTAGATGTGTCGCTTCAGATATTACGAATAAAAAATCAATCGTTTTCTCGAATGGAGATTTAAATCAAGCTGTAAGAGCTTCTATGACTTTTCCATTTTATTTGAGTCCCATTCGAATTAATGGGAATTTACTTTTTGATGGAGGTTTGTACAATAACTTTCCTGCTGACATTATGTACAAAGATTTTAATCCTGATTTCATTATCGGAAGTAATGTTTCATCAAATGCAGCACCGCCAACAGAAGATGATTTAATCAGTCAGTTAACAAATATGTTGGTTTCCTATTCATCATTTGAATTACCGTGTGAATATGGAATTATTATTCAACCAAAAACAACGGTATCTACTTTTGAATTTAAAGAAGTTCAACAAGCAATTACGGATGGTTATAATTCTACTCTTTTGTATTTAGACTCTATTGAACATCATGTTGAAAGAAGAATTTCGAAGATTGAATTAGATTTGAAAAGAAAAGAGTTTAAGTCTAAAATAAGTCCATTAAATATTGAATCTATTTCTACCTACACTAACCAAAATAAAGAAATTAAATACGCTGAACGGTCTTTATACAATCCAAATCGAAAAAAAATAGTAAGTCCATTAAAAATTGAAAAAAGATATTATCGCTTGTATTCCTCTCCGCAAGTCGATTTTATTTACCCTACACTGGCAAAGAAAACAGACTCTACCTACTCTATGAATTTGGAAATTAGAAAATCTAAAGAATTTAAATTAGAAGCAGGAGGGATTTTCTCATCACGACCAATAAACACTGGGTTTATAGCATTATCGTATCGAAAAGTTGGTAAAATTGGATTGAACATTAAAAGCAACTCGTATTTCGGAAAGTTTTATGGTTCTACAAAAACCGAAATTACTGTTGACGTTCCTTCAACTTACCCAATCTCAATAGCGCCTTATTTTGTTTTGAACCGATGGGATTACTTTAAAAGTTTCGCAACATTTTTCGAAGCAGTAAAACCCTCATTTCTAATTCAAAACGAAATGTACTATGGTGTTAAATTTACCCATCCTATCGACAATACCTCAAAAAGCACTTTTGATGTTCGTTTTTTTGATCTAGAAGATGATTATTATCAAACTGCAAATTTCACATATACAGACACCACTGATAAAACTTTTTTTACTGGAAATTTATATTCATGGGAAATCGTCAAAAACACATTAAATAGAAAACAATTTGCTTCAGAAGGAAATCTTTTTGGATTAAAAATAAAATATGTTGACGGTAAAGAACATAGCATTAGCGGAAGTACGAGCTCTTCAAAATATGACGCCAGAAAACATCATCATTGGCTTTCAATAAATGGGGAATTAAAATCGTTCATCATCAGTAAACCTGCGTTTCACTTAGGGGTTCATGCAAAAGGTGTACTTAATACACAATCATTATTTTACAATTACACTGCCTCTTTATTAGCTATGTCTTCATTTTCACCTTTACCTGATATTGAAACATTCTTTTTAGCTGAATATCGTTCACCTCAGCATATAGGTGGGGGCTTAAATATGATTTTCACAATAAAGCGTAAAGTAGATATTCGGTTTGACGCATATTACTATCAACCATTTATATATCTAGTTAAGAATGATAATGGAACATTCGGATATTCAAATTTATTTAAAGGTGAAACATATATTGCTTCGGCATCGGCAATTTACCATACTTTTTTCGGTCCGATAAGAGCTACACTTAATTACTTCCCTAAACAAACTACTCCTTTAAGCTTACAAGTGAGCTATGGCTATGTGATTTTTAATGAAAGAGCTATTCGATAGTCCTTTAGAAATAAGATATTAGAAGCTAGACATTAGACTTGAGAATAATTAATTTTTTCTAATTAGAAATTAAACTTCAATTTTATATATTTGCGACAAAATAAAATCAAAATGGAAAAAATAATCTGTGGTATTCAACAAATGGGAATCGGTGTTCCAAACGTTCAAGAAATCTGGAAATGGTATCGTAAATTTTTCGGAATCGATGTACGTGTTTTTGAAGATGCAGCAGAAGCTCCTTTAATGATTGATTACACAGGAAATGAAGTCCACAAAAGAACTGCCACGTTAGCTTTAAGCATGCAAGGTGGTGGCGGATTTGAAATCTGGCAATTCACTTCAAGACCAACAAACAAAGCTTCTTTTGATATTAAATTAGGAGATTATGGTTTGTATTCTTGTAGAATAAAATCAAGAAACGTTCAGGAAACTTATAATTATTTCAAAACAAATGGAGCCGATTTAATCTCAGAGGTTGTTAATACTCCTTCAGGAGAAAAGCACTTTTTTGTTAAAGATCCGAATGGAAACATTTTCAATATAGTTGAAGGAAAAGGTTGGTTTTCAAATACAAATCACCCTTCTCAATGTGGAGCAGTTGCTGGAACAATGATTGGAGTTAGTAATATTGACAATTCAATTTCATTATACAGAGATATTTTAGGTTATTCGAAAGTTGAATATGATGTTACTGGAGAATTTAATGATCTTTCAAATTTACCAGAAGGTAACAATAAAGTTAGACGAGTTCTTTTATCTCATCCTGAAGAACGAAAAGGTCCTTTTGCAAAATTATTAGGCTCAACTCAAATCGAATTAATTCAATCCATCGATAGAACTGACTGCAAAAAAATATTTGAAAACAGATACTGGGGAGATTGGGGCTTCATTCATTTATGTTTCGATATTCAAGGAATGGAAGCTTTGAAATCTGAGTGCGAAGCAAAAGGTTACCCATTTACAGTTGACAGTTCAAACACTTTTGATATGGGTGAAGCTGGTGGAAGATTTTCATATATAGAAGACAAAGATGGAACGCTAATCGAATTTGTTGAAACTCATAAAGTTCCAGTTTTAAAAAAATTAGGTTGGTACATAAATCTAAAAAATAGAGACCCTAAAAAACACCTTCCTACATGGATGTTGAAAGCTATGGGGTTAAACCGAGTTAAAAATTGATTTAACAGTAGCTATTGTTTATTGAATAACATTTTTTATTAAAGTTATTTTTATACATTTGACAAACTAGAAAAAGAACATACACTATGACTAAATATATTTTCTCTATCATTTCAATGTTAACGTTGATTATTTCCTTAGTTGGACGTAATGAAGAAATTGAACTATCTACTGATTTTCAGGAAACAGCTATTATATACGGTTTATTAGATCAATCCGAACAAATCCACTATATTAAAATTAATAGAGCATTTATTGGTCCTGGTAGTTCGATTGATATTGCAAAAATACCAGATTCTAGCTACTTCAAAAATGTGGAAGCGAAAATATCTGAATTGGGAACAAATAGAGTTTGGACTTTAAGAGATACTGTTATTGGAAATAAAGATCAAAATGGAGTTTTTTATGCTCCTGAACAAAAACTATATTATTTCGACACGAAAACAACTCCTCTGAATCCTGCATATTCTTACAAATTAACTGTTACAATTGACAAAGGATTAGCAAGTGAATTTATTGTAACAGGACAAACTTCTTTGATTAGTGATATAGCATTACAATCTTCTAACACTTTTAAATTAGCTTTAATTGATAACAATAATCTATTTAGATCAACTGCATTAAACATTAATTCAGGAACTGCTACTACTGTCAATGCGAAGTTCAACATGATTGTAAACGAATATATTGGTACAAGTTATGATTCTATTACAATTCCTTGGAACATTGATGAAGTCGATGCAGGAACATCTTCTAACATGAGTATCAATTTAAATGGTCAAACATTTTATGAAGTTATCAAAAATGGCGTAACAAATAATGCTGCAATCACTAAACGTAACTTGAAAGCATTAAAAGTGGTTTTAACTGGTGGTTCAGCTGATTTACACAACTATATTTTAGTAAACAAACCTTCAAGTTCAATTAGTCAAAGTAAACCAACATTCACAAATTTAACATCTAATTCTACTGCAAATAAAGTTGTAGGTCTATTTTCATCAAGACAAACTGTAACCTACTATATTCCATTTCAAAAAGTTGGAGATTCTTATTACAGATTATTAGATGTAAAATCTACAAAAGAACTTTGCAATGGAAGCTACACAACTTACGATTACAAATTTTGCAGTCAACACACAAATGACATGGCAGAAACATTCTATTGTCAATAATAGAAGTTCAATTGGATTAGAATACGTTTTTTCATTTCTTATTTTGTAAATTTGAGGGTGATTTCAATATGCAATGACTGAAAGAAAAACCCTTTTTGCAGATATAATTCTTCCTGTTCCAGTTCATCAACTGTTTACATACCGTATTCCGTTTGAAATGAATGATTATATCTATGCTGGAATTCGGGTTGTTGTTCCATTCGGGAAATCAAAATTATTAACCGGAATTGTAATTAATGTTCACGAAAATATTCCTGCTAATTATCAAGCAAAATATATTGAACATGTATTAGATGATTCACCTATCATCAAGCAAGAGCAATTTAAATTATGGCAATGGATTTCAGATTATTATATGGCTCCGATTGGAGATGTAATGAATGCTGCTCTTCCATCAAACTTCAAATTGGCAAGTGAAACGAAAATTGTTCTTCATCCTGATTACAACAATGATTACTCTCAATTAGATGATCGACAATATCAAATTGTTGAAGCCTTAGAAATTAGAGAAACACTCGACTTAAAAGAAATTTCTGAAATTGTTGGTATCAAAACAATTCAGCCGATTATTAAAGTATTGATGGATAAAAAAGTTGTTTTCACATTGGAAGAACTGAACAATAAATTCACTCCAAAAACAGCTATTTACATTGTACTGAATGAAAAGTACCTTGACAATGATCAATTAGAGGCGCTTATTCAGCAATTAGAAACGAAAAAGTCAACTCATAAACAATTAGAAAATCTACTCCTCTTAATAAGAGAAGGAAATTACAATAATGGCAAAATTGAACCTGTACTTCGAAAACAATTAGAAAGTGTTGGTGCATCAATCTCCACATTAAACACACTTGAAAAAAACGGCTACATCACTCAAGAACGTTTTGAAATATCAAGATTTAAAGAGAAAAATAATTCCGTTAAAGAATTTAAAAAATTATCGGATTCTCAATTAAACGGATTAAATGAAATTCGTTCTACGTTTGAAACCAAACAAGTAACGCTTCTTCATGGTGTAACAGGTTCAGGTAAAACGGAAGTTTATGTTGAATTGATTCAAGAACAAATAGAAAAAGGAAAACAAGTACTCTTTCTGTTACCAGAAATTGCCTTAACAACTCAATTAATTACACGTCTATCTTCTTACTTTGGTGACTTAATTGGCGTTTACCATTCAAAATTCAATCAAAACGAACGAGTTGAAATTTGGAATCATGTATTAAACAATAATCCTAATCAATTTAGAATAATTCTAGGAGCTCGTTCTTCTATTTTTCTTCCATTTGCAGACTTGGGATTGATTATCGTTGACGAAGAACACGAAAGTTCTTTCAAGCAATACGATCCTTCTCCTCGATACAATGCAAGAGATTGCGCTATTGTTTTAGGACACATGCACAAAGCAAAAGTACTATTAGGTTCTGCAACTCCAGCAATGGAAACTTATTTCAATGCAAAAAATGGCAAATATGGTTTAGTTGAATTAAGTGATCGTTTTGGAGGAATTCAAATGCCTGAAATCTTTTGTGCTGATTTGAAAAAAGAACGCAAAAACAAAAGTATGCAATCGCACTTTTCAGCATTCTTGGTAGATCATATTCGTCTAGCACTTAACAATAAAGAACAAATCATCTTATTTCAAAACAGAAGAGGTTACACACCTTTATGGATGTGTGAAATTTGTAATTGGACTCCAAAATGTAAAAACTGTGATGTTTCTTTAACTTATCACAAGCAAACAAATACATTAAAATGCCATTATTGCGGTTACCTTACCCCTCCAGTCGGCACCTGTTCTTGCTGCGGAAGTAATCGTTTGAAAATGTTAGGATTTGGAACAGAAAAAATAGAAGATGATTTATCATTAATTTTTCCAAACATTCGAATTCAACGAATGGATTTAGATACTACTCGTTCAAAAAATGCTTACGAAAACATTATTTCAGAATTTGAAAATAGAAATGTAGATGTGTTAATCGGAACTCAAATGGTGACTAAGGGACTTGATTTTGATAATGTAAGTTTAGTGGGGATTTTGGATGCAGACATGTTGCTAAATCGAAATGATTTTAGAGCATTCGAACGATCTTATCAATTAATGTCGCAAGTTGCTGGACGTTCAGGAAGAAAAAACAAACGTGGATCAGTAATTATACAAACTGGTGATGTTGACAATTGGGTGATTCAAAAAGTAATCGCTCATGATTACAAAGGATTTTATGAAAGTGAAATAGTTGAACGTAAAAATTATTTCTATCCACCTTTTTATAAAATAATTGAATTCACGTTAAAACATAAAGATGAAAACTTAGTGAATCAAGCATCGAATGAATTCGCTAAAAGTTTACGTGAAATATTTAAGGAACGAGTATTAGGTCCAGAATTTCCAGTTGTTGCAAGAGTGAACAATCAATTTATTAAAGTAATCAAATTAAAAATTGAACGTGATGCCCCTGAGAAAAAAATAAAGGAGCGCATAAACGAATTAATTGATTCATTTTATAGCGCTCCTGTTAATAAGTCAATTCGACTGTTAATTGATGTTGATCCCGCTTAACCTAGGTATGTTTTCAGCATCCGGCTTCGAGAAGTGTGTTTCAACCTTCTAATTGCTTTTTCTTTTATTTGACGCACTCTTTCTCTCGTCAAGTCAAATTTTTCACCGATTTCTTCTAATGTCAACGGATATCTTCCATTCAATCCATAATACATTTGAACTACATCGCATTCTCTTGATGTCAACGTTCTTAATGAGCGCTCAATATCTTTTTTCAATGATTCAGTTTCCAAATCACTATCTGGATTGGGCATACTGTCATTTGACAATAAATCATACATACTTGAACTAGACTCATCTCCCTCAACTAATGACGCATCCATTGAAACGTGGCGCCCGCTATTTGATAATGATTGTCTAACATCTTCTGGAGAACATTCTAAGAAATCAGCTAATTCATCCACTGAAGGTGGTCGCTCATTTTTTTGTTCTAACTCAGAATATGCTCTATTTATTTTATTAATAATTCCAATTTTATTTAATGGTAAACGAACCATTCTTGCTTGCTCAGCTAAGGCCTGTAAAATTGATTGACGAATCCACCAAACGGCATAAGAGATAAATTTAAAACCTCTTGTTTCATCAAAACGCTCAGCAGCTTTAATTAAACCAATATTACCTTCATTAATTAAATCAGGAAGTGTCATTCCTTGATTCTGATATTGTTTTGCAACAGAAACAACAAAACGTAAGTTAGCACGTGTTAAACGTTCTAAAGCTTTCTTATCCCCATTTCTAATTTTTATAGCTAATTGAACTTCTTCATCAGCTGTAATCATATCTTCGCGACCAATCTCTTGTAAGTATTTATCAAGAGAAGCAGTTTCTCTATTTGTAACTTGTTTGATAATTTTTAACTGTCTCATGGCTCAAAGTATTTAGTGAATAACTGTTTCTTCTATAACGATTAATTTAATCATTAGTTAATGATCCGTTGCACAAAAAATGCTAAAATTTTACACTAAATGAGCAAACCACACTTCTCTTTGATTAAACGGTAGTTTTTCATCGAATATTTTATCAAATTTTCATAAAACACTCAAAAACAGCATCTAAATAAGTATTATTGCATAGCTTTTTTCATTCATTATTCTCAATTAAAAAGAAAATCCCACGAATCACTAAATAGTTTCAAAACCTTTAATTTTCTTTCCTTACTTTTGCAGCATGAATATTTTGATGGTTTGTTTAGGAAACATTTGTCGTTCGCCATTAGCGGATGGACTTTTGCGAAAAAAAGTAGCCGATTTACAGTTAGATGTAACTGTTGATTCTGCAGGTACAGCTGACTATCATGTTGGAGAAGCACCTGATCATAGAATGCGACAAACAGCAAAAAAGTTTGGTTATTCAATCGATGACTTAAAAGGAAGACAATTTGTTGTTTCTGACTTTGATACTTTCGACAAAATATTTGCGATGGACAAAAGCAACTATGCCAACATCCTTAAATTGGCTCGAAACGAAGAAGATATTCAAAAAGTAAAATTGATATTAAATGAATCTCATCCTGGAAAGGATTTAGAAGTCCCTGATCCATATTATGGAGGTGAACAAGGATTCATAGAAGTTTATAATTTATTAAATGAGGCGACAGATGTCATTTTAGCTTCAATCAAACATTTAAAAAAGTAATTATGTCTACAGAAGAAATCGTAAAAGGAAAAATTTATATGTTACCTTCAACACTTGGTGGTGAATCAGTAACAGATATTATTCCAGCAGATGTCATTTCAATTGCCACTAGCATTCGTTTTTTCGCTGTAGAAGACATTAAAATGGCACGACGTTTACTTCGCAAGATGGATCGCGAATTCCCAATAGATGATTCTAAATTCTTTATTTTAAATAAAAAAACGCCAACTGACGAATTATATAAAATGTTAAAGCCTGTTTTAAATGGCGAAACAATGGCTGTAATATCAGACGCGGGTTGTCCTGGTGTTGCTGATCCAGGAGCTGAATTGGTTGCTTTGGCTCACGAACACGAAGTTGAAGTCTTACCATTAGTTGGACCTTCTTCTATTCTTTTAGGATTAATGGGAAGTGGTTTCAGTGGACAACAATTTACATTTCACGGATACTTACCGAAAGAACGTAAAGACAGAGTTAAAAAAATGAAAGATTTCGAAGGAGATACTCGTAGAACAGGTGCTACGCATATCTTTATGGACACTCCTTTTAGAAATATGAACGTATTAGATGATTTATTAAACGAATTATCTGATCAAACGAAATTATGTATTGCTCATAATTTGACAATTCCTGGAGGATCTGTTAAAACCTATTCTATTTCCGAATGGCGAGAAAAAGCATATGATTTAGAAAAAAATCCAACGATGTTTTTGATTGGGACACGTCAAGCGAAAGGATAGTGATATTTTGGATTTTGAATTATGTATTTACAATTCAAAATCTAAAATTTATAATTAAACATATACAAAATAGTTCAAAATTATTTCCGTTGAATTAATCCATAGAAATCTGCTTTGTATGTTTCGGAAATCGGAATTAATTCGTTTTTAATTTTCACTCTATCTCTTTCTATATTTTCAATGTGATTGATATTGATCATATAAGATTTGTGAACACGACATATTTTATTTTTAGGTAATCTTATTTCAAATTCTTTAAAAGTTTCCAAAGTCATTATCTTTTTTTGAAGCGTATGAATTCGTCGGTAATCCCGCATCCCTTCAATAAAT
>JAJTEO010000027.1 GCA_021300395.1 Fluviicola sp.
ATTTAAAAGAAAACTTTCAATTTCCACTTAGCTCAAAATCTATTACAGAATTTTGGCGTAAATGGCATATTTCTCTGACTTCTTGGTTAACCAATTATGTCTTCTACCCTATCTCATTTCGAATGCGGAAGTCTAACAAAACAGGTGTAATTTTAGCAATTACAATCACATTTTTAATTTCAGGTATATGGCATGGATTCGCCTCAACGTTTATACTATATGCTTTACTTCACGCTCTCTATTTAATCATCGAATTAATCACTCAAAATAAACGGGAGAAATTTAAACAACTACTCCCAAATACAATTCACACTATCGTAAGTACTCTAATCACTTTTAATTTGGTGAGTTTAAGTTTGATCTGCTTTCGAAGTGAATCACTTAATAAAGCGATATTTATTCTAAAATCAATTTTTGATTACAAGCAATTTTCTCCACTAAATTGGGAGAGAGATTTCTTTGCAAAATTAGCAACAGGAGGTGAATTAGATAGCTTATTCAACTTTTATGTAACTTCAATTCTATTATTATTCATGCTCCTTTTGGAGAAAAAAATTAGAACTATTATTCAGAAAAATAATTTCAATTGGTTTTACCTTACTATTTGCATCTTGGTAATTTTTATGTTTGGAGTATTTAAAAGTCGTGATCAATTTATTTATAGTCAATTCTAAATGAAAAATTTAAAAAAAATAGTGTTTTCATTAGGCTTAGTAATCTGCTTGCTTTTCATGTTGGAAAAAACGTATGATTTTTTTATTTTTCAGAATAAGAATATTAAAACCAATTTCATCTCCAGTGAAAAAGTAAATGCTGAAATATTATTTGAAGGTTCATGTATTCCTTATCAAACAATTTCTCCAAATATTATTCAAAATGCAACAGGGTTAAAAACCTATAATTTAGCATCAAACCATTCTGATTTAGCTGAAAATTATCTAAATCTCTATTTGTACTTAAAAAATAATCCAGCTCCAAAAATTATATTTCTATTTACTGGACCAGAAACATTTGATGAAAATTACAATGGATTTAATAGCTATCGTTACTCTTGTTTTGTCGATGATAAAAAAGTAAATCAAGTCATTCAAGATTTAGACCCAAATTATCACAAATATCTTTGGTTTCCATTTATGAAATATGCTTATTACAATTCTAATATCAGCTTCCCAATCCTTCAAGGCGTAAAACATTATTGGAATAATAAACACTTACCTTATTTATTAGATGGCTACGATTCTCCTTTTAAAATAATTAAAGAATTCAAACCAAGATATAAGGATCTTTATAGAAATCAACAAGGATTTAAATGGTCATTAAAACGCGAAAAATATTTATCTAAAATCATTAAACTTTGTCAAAATTCTAAAATTCAACTAGTACTATTTGACCCTCCATCGCTATTATTGAATTTTAAAAAACATCAAAATAATCGACTTTCAATTCGGAAAAAAATTGAAAAAATTGCTTTTAAAAATAATATCCCTTTTTGGTCATATGACACATTAAACATTTGTCATGAAAAAGAAAAATTTATTTCAAACTATCATTTAGTAGAAACTGAAAGTATTAAATTCAATAAAACATTAGCACAATCCATTAAAAGAAAAATAAAATATGGCTTTAATTAAAGGATGTAGAGGTTTTGAACCTCAATTTGGAGAAGATTGTTATTTAGCTGAAAATGCAACAGTAGTAGGTGATGTAATCATGGGTGATCAATGTTCGGTTTGGTTTAACACAGTCGTAAGAGGTGATGTTAATTCAATTCGAATTGGAAATAAAGTGAATATCCAAGATGGAGCTGTTTTGCATTGTACGTATGAAAAAACAAAAGTTACACTGGGAAATAACGTTTCAATTGGTCATAATGCCTTGGTTCATGGTTGCACGGTTGAAGACAATGTACTAATTGGAATGGGAGCAATTGTTATGGATAATTGTTACATAGAATCAAATTGTATTATCGCTGCTGGCGCTGTTTTATTAGAAGGAACTCGTGTTGAAAGTGGTTCTGTTTACGCAGGAATTCCTGCAAAAAAAGTAAAAACACTGACAAAAGAATTATTTGAAGGAGAAGTTCAACGCATTGCTAATAATTATGTGATGTATTCAAGTTGGTTCAAGTAATTACAAATTTTGATTTTTTTAAAACTAATATTATGCATGATATTCAATCAAAAGCTGATATTGAATTATTCGTCAATACGTTTTATGATAAGGTATTGAAAAATGAATTATTAGCACCTTTTTTTCAGCGTTTGAATTTTGAAAAACATTTACCTAAAATGGTTTTCTTTTGGTCGTTTGTTTTATTAGATGAACCTGGTTATACAACAAATGTAACTGATAAACATATGAATATGCCTTTGAAAAAAGAACATTTCGATATTTGGTTAAACTTGTTCAATACAACTCTAGATGAATTATTCAAAGGAGATAAAGTAGAATTGGCTAAACAACGAGCTGCAGTGATTGGTTGGACGATTGGTAATAAATTGGAGTCAAAAAGTTAAAACTGAGGTAGAAGACAAATGTTCTATTTAAGCTATTCACTTCTATCTATTAACTAGTGTCTAATGACTATTTACTAATGACAAATGACTCCCTGAATTGACTATTTTTTTTAACTTTGTAACATCATGGTAAAAATCAGAGATATTGAATTAGGAGAGTTTCCACTTTTGCTGGCTCCAATGGAAGATGTAAGCGATCCACCGTTTCGTGCTTTATGTAAAAAACATGGAGCGGATTTGATGTATACTGAATTTATTTCTTCTGAAGGTTTAATTCGCGATGCCGCTAAAAGCGTTCAAAAATTAGATATATACGAATACGAAAGACCTGTTGGTATTCAGATATTTGGATATGATATTGAAAGCATGAAGGAATCTGCTCGAATAATAGAGCGAACAAATCCTGATATTATTGATATTAACTATGGTTGCCCAGTAAAAAAAGTTACTTGTAAAGGAGCTGGAGCTGGAATGCTACAAGATATTCCTAAGTTAATTAAAATGACTGAGGAAATCATTAAAGTGACTAATTTACCTGTCACTGTAAAAACACGATTAGGTTGGGACGATAAAACTAAATTCGTTGTTGATACAGCTGAAAGATTGCAAGATGTTGGTGTTGAGGCGATTTCAATTCATGGCAGAACACGTCAACAACTCTATAAAGGTGATGCTGATTGGACCTTAATCGGAGAAGTGAAAAATAATTCAAGAATGAATATTCCTATTTTTGGTAATGGTGATATTGACACACCTGAAAAAGCACTAGAATACCGAAATAAATATGGAGTAGATGGCATCATGATTGGTCGTGCTAGTATTGGTTACCCTTGGATTTTCAATGAAGTGAAACATTTCATGAATACGGGTGAATATTTATCAAAACCAGGGATTAAAGAACGAGTTCAAATTACTAGAGATCATTTATTAATGAGTGTAGAATGGAAAGGTCCTAAATTAGGCGTTGCTGAAATGAAACGTCATTACACGAATTATTTCAAAGGAATTGCTCATTTCAAAGAACACAAACAGAAATTAGTAACTACTTTTGATTTAAATGAAATACTAGATACACTGAAATATGTGGAAGAAAATGCTGATTCATTTGAATTAGTTTAGAAATATTAAACATAAAAAAATCCGGATTTTAAATCCGGATTTTTTTATGTTTATCTTTTTTAATCATTCAATTTCAAAATCGCCATAAACGCATCTTGAGGAATTTCTACACGTCCAACTTGACGCATTCTTTTCTTCCCTTCTTTTTGTTTTTCTAATAATTTACGTTTACGAGAAATATCACCACCATAACATTTTGCGGTAACATCTTTACGTAATGCTTTAATTGTTTCACGAGCAATAATTTTTGCTCCAATTGCAGCTTGAACTGGAATCTCAAATTGTTGTCTTGGAATCAATTCTTTCAATTTCAAACACAATTTCTTTCCTAAATTAAATGCATTACTTCTATGAACCAATGCCGATAATGCATCCACTTGTTCTGCATTTAATAATAAATCCATTTTTACTAAATCGGACTCTTTGTATCCAACAGGATGGTAATCAAATGAAGCATAACCTCTAGAAACAGATTTTAAACGATCATAAAAATCGAATACAATCTCTGCTAAAGGCATTTCAAACGTTAGTTCAACTCTGTCTTGCGTTAAATAAACTTGATTTCTTAACTCACCACGTTTCTCAATACATAAGGTCATAATAGCTCCTACATATTCAGATTTTGTAATTACCTGTGCCTTAATGTATGGCTCTTCTATTCTATCCATTCCTGAAGGATCAGGCAATTCAGAAGGATTGTTTACGATCAAACGAACATCTGGATTTTTCTTCATGTATGCATAGTACGAAACGTTAGGAACAGTTGTAATAACCGTCATGTTAAACTCACGCTCTAAACGTTCTTGGATAATCTCCATGTGTAACATTCCTAAGAATCCACAACGGAAACCAAATCCTAATGCAGCAGATGATTCAGGTTCAAAAACCAAAGAAGAATCATTTAACTGTAATTTCTCCATTGAATATCTCAACTCCTCATAATCTTCCGTATCAACTGGATAAATACCAGCAAATACCATTGGTTTCACATCTTCGAAACCTTTAATAGATTCTTGACAAGGATTATCAAATAAAGTAATCGTATCTCCTACTTTTACTTCGTTTGCTTGTTTAATTCCAGAAATAATATAACCAACATCTCCGGCTTTAATCTCATTTCTAGGATGTAAAGAAGGATTGATTTTTAATACCCCAATCTCATCCGCATTGTAATCTCTACCTGTATTGAAAAATTTAATTTTATCTCCTTTTTTCAATACACCATTTCTTACTCTGAAATATGCAATAATCCCTCTGAAAGGATTAAAAACAGAATCAAAAATCATCGCTTGTAAAGGTGCGCTTTCATCCCCTTTTGGAGCAGGAACTCTATTGATAATAGCATCTAAAATTTTATCTACACCCAAACCAGTTTTACCTGAAGCTTGGATAATATCTTCCATTTTACAACCTAACAACTCAATAATTTGATCAGAAACTTCCTCAGGCATCGCCCCAGGTAAATCCATTTTATTCAAAATTGGAATAATTTCTAAATCATGTTCAATCGCTAAATAAAGGTTTGATATCGTTTGCGCTTCAATTCCTTGAGATGCATCTACAATCAATAAAGCTCCTTCACATGCAGCAATCGAACGAGAAACTTCATAAGAGAAATCTACGTGTCCTGGAGTATCAATTAAATTTAAAATATAATCTTGTCCTTCATGTTTGTAATTCATTTGAATTGCATGACTTTTAATAGTGATACCACGTTCACGTTCTAAGTCCATATCATCCAACGCTTGGTTTTGCATTTCTCTGTCAGAAATAGTACCAGTTGTTTGTAATAAACGGTCAGCCAATGTACTCTTACCGTGGTCAATATGTGCAATTATACAGAAATTACGTATGTTCTTCATAATGTTAAAAAAACAGATTTGTTCGCTTAAATTTAAAGCGACCACAAAATTAAAGGAAATAATCGAGATTCTTAGTTTTAAGTAGGTGTTTCTTTTGAAAATACAAGTATTTAAAATCAAAAAAGAGAGAAACTGGCATTTCTCTCTTCTTTCTTACCTAAAACTACTACTTATGAAAAAACTAACTCTATGCTTTTTAAATTCTAAACCTCTTTTAAGGTTTATATCTATAGAACGCACAACTATCTAAAAAATTACAGCCAATTTAATTTTTTAACATTTTTTTAGGAATTAACAAAGTGAATTTTGATTACAACTCAATAGGTTGTAAATTTGAATTGTAAATAATAAACGACTAAAAATGAAAGTTTTCTCCAAAATTCTCTTGACAACACTTATCCTAACATCACTTTTTTCATGTGAAAAAGAGCAAGGCAAAATTCCTTCAATTAAATTCAAATCTGGAAGTGGCTACACTTCTGAAAGCAATGATATCGTTGCAAATTCTTTATTTAAAATAGGAATAGATGCTTATAAAGCTGAAACTAGAGATTATTTAAGTAAAATAACTGTTACAAAAAGTATAAACGATGATGAAGCGGTTGAAATCTTTTCTAAAAATTTATCAAAAAGTGAAAGAGATACATACTCTTATGAGTATTCAGCTGTAGCAGGTTCAGATTCTGATGAAACAGAAAAATACACATTTAAATTGACGAGTAAAAATGGCTTAACGAACGAAGTATATTTAACGCTTACTGTTCAATAATTTGATTAAAACAAATTTGATTAAAACAAAAAAGAGTTGAACAAACTGAACAACTCTTTTTTATCTTACATATTCTTAAAGCTTTCAGAGAAAAAGACTCTATCACTATTCACTTGAGCTTCTAACTGAACTTTAAAGTCTTCTCGATCTTCTTTAGAAATACAATTGCTTGGAAATGTTAATTGTAAATCATCTTTGTAATCAAAATAAATAGAATCTGAATGCAAAGTAACTTCTCTTAATCCTGAGAAATATAAAACTTTCACTTCACGATCTGCAATAACCAAGGCTTGTTTTGTAATCCCAATTCGATAAATGTTTTTTAATTGACCAAACAGTAAAAACAAAACAGAATCAATTGATCCAAAAACCAAAGCTGAAGCAATCAACCATGTTTCATAACAAGTTTTATACAAAGCTAAAGCCATAAAGGTCATCAACATTGCTTCCAAACCTAAGTAAACAAAAACACGTTTTTTTCGATCTTTACTAACGGGTACATTCCACTTAAAACGATTAACAGCACTTACCATTTTAGCACCCATCCATCTTTTTACGGTTCTTCTGACAATGATGACAAAATAAAGAATACCCAAAATCATAAATACTTCTATCTTGAAAGGCATTTGTTGACCTGTCGTTTTGAAAAATTCAATCGGCATATCAAAGCCAACATAAATTGAAAGCAACATTGTTGGAAAACTCAACAACAATAGAAGTATATTAATGAATTTATTCATTCGGTATCATCTTAATTTTACGAATCATTTCGTCAATTTTGCGTTTTGAAAATTCGATTTTTTTCTCAACCTCTTTTTTCAAATCGTTTGCTCCTTTAGAGTTAGCAAAGAAACCTAAATTGTTTTCATATTGAATAACATCTTGTTTCAATGTGTCAATTTGTTTTCTCAAATCAGCTTTCTCTCTATCCAATAATTTACTAGCGTTTGGACTCGATTTTAATGTTTCAATTTTAGATTGGAAAAGCACTTTTTCTTTCTCTTCACCTTCTAATTTTAACGACTTATAATGAGCATCAATTGCTGTTTTGAAATCAGTATAAATACCATCTTTCTCTTTCATTGGAACATGTCCAATTTCATTAAAAGTATTCGTGAATTCTTTTAAATCTGCTAAAGCTTGTTGTTTATCCTCAGCGATAACATAGCTTTGAATTTTAGAAATCAACTCGCGTTTTGCAACAAGATTTGTTTCGTTTAATTTATCTTGTTCATCGTAGAAACCTTGTTTCGCATTGAAGAACGCATCACAAGCACTTCTAAAATCTTTCCATAAACGTTGTTCATTTTTTTGACCAGCGTTTCCTAGATTTTTCCATTTTTTCTGTAAAGCAACTAATTGCTCAGATGTTTTTTTCCAATCTGTAGATTCTTTTAATTGATTCGCTTGTGCTATAATTTGCTCTTTTTGGGTAACAATAGCATCAAAACCACTTCTTAATTCATCAAAAAACGCTTTCTTTCTAGCGAAAAATGAATCACATTCTGTTCTAAACAATTGCCAAACTTCTTCGTTCTCTTTTTTAGGACCAAAACCAATTTGTTTCCAGTATTCTTGAATACTTAGTAACTCTTGTGTTTTTTCGTCCCAATCTTTTATCGTTTTTACATCTGCAATAGTTGAATTTAACTCAACCGCTTTTGAAAGTAAAATTTGTTTTTTCTCGATATTATCAGCTTGAACAGCTCTTTTATCTTCGTAAAACTTATTGATTCTTTCATAAACTGAACGAACAACTTCTAAGTAACTTTCTTTAATTGCTTCCCAACGATCTTTGTTTACAGGACCAATTTCATCCCATTCATTTTGATACGTTTTAATCAATCCTTCAATGTCACGTAGCGATTCGTTCGAAGCTAAATCCTTGATTTTTTGAATAACCTCTAATTTAACTTGCTCATTTCTATGAAAATCGTGTTCTTTTAATTCACGGTAAATTTTCATATTGTAAAAGAAATCTTCTAATAATTTAGAATATTCAGCTTGAACTTCGGCTCTTTTTTCTCTTTCGATTTCACCGATTAATTTCCAAGCTTCGTGTATTTCTTTATAAGCATTAAAAGCTGCTCCAATATGTTCTTCGTTTGCAATTAAATCTTTCAAACGTGCAATTAAAGAACGTTTTTGCTTTAAATTTTCAGATTGAATGGCTTTTTTAGAATCCAACGCTAAAGACCACGCACTTTTAAATTCTTTGTAAACTTCGTAAAATTCATTTCGAATCGGATCATCTTCTCTTTCGAATTCAACATTTTCACCGTTTTCTTTTGCTTCTAAAACCGCTACTTGTTTTTTACGTTCGTCTTCTAAAACGAAATCATCGAATCGAGTTCTTAATTCATTTACGTCTCTACCAATTGAAAGTTTATCTTCATTAGCAACTAATGCTTTCAATTCATCTAAAAATGTTTGTTTTTCCATCACGCAGATTATATTTAGGTGTTACCCTACAGTTTGTACCATTTCAAAATTTGTTAAAGACACGAATTCTTCGATTCTATCTTCAACTTCTTGTTTTGTTATATTTAATAATTTCTCTGTTCCAAATTTCTCAACACAGAAAGAAGCCAATGCTGAACCAGCAATAATTGCTCTTTTCATATTATCGAAAGAAATATCATTTGTGCTTGCTAAATATCCGATGAATCCACCTGCAAAAGTATCTCCTGCTCCAGTTGGATCGAAAACTTCTTCTAACGGTAAAGCTGGTGCATAGAATACTTTCTCTTCATTGAACAATAAAGCTCCATGCTCTCCTTTTTTGATAATCAAATATTTAGGACCCATTGCTCTAATAACTTTAGAAGCTTTTTTCAATGAATATTCTCCAGATAATTGACGTGCTTCTTCATCATTGATAATCAACACATCCACCATACTGATTGTTTTTTTCAAATCATCCATTGCTATGTCCATCCAGAAATTCATTGTATCCATAGCGATTAACTTTGGACGCTCTGTTAATCTTTCGATTACTGAACTTTGAACTTGTGGACTTAAATTTCCTAATAATAAAAATTCAACTCCTTGGTAGCTTGCTGGAATAATTGGATCAAAATGCTCCAAAACATTCAATTCTGTTACTAACGTATCACGAGAATTCATGTCGTTGTGGTAACGACCAGACCAGAAAAATGTTTTCTCACCTTGTTTAATTTGAAGACCATCCAAATCAACACCTTTAGATGCTAATGTGTCTAACATTTCTTTCGGAAAATCTTCTCCTACAACAGAAACTAATTTTTGATCTTTTTCATAAAAAGATGCTGATAATGCTATATATGTTCCTGCTCCACCAATGATTTTATCGGTTTTTCCGAATGGTGTTTCAATCGCGTCGAATGCGACACTTCCAACTGTAAGTAAACTCATGTACTATTTTTCTTTATAAAGTGGTGCAAATTTACTGAAAAATACTGTAAAATCAATAGATTAGAAGAAAAAGATCGTTAGCAAATTTAGGGCGAATATGTCGGGGCGAATTGCAATTCGCCCCAACTATCGCCCCGACAATTTATCTCACATTTTCACGTTAATAAATTTAGAGACACCGTAATTATTAAGCAACATTTCAATTTAACTTTACAAGTTAACACAGCATTAAATTCAATTCTCAAATGGAATCAGAAAAGGTTAAAAAATCGATCTCAAAAAGAATCCTAAAATGTGGAATGTGGTTTTTCGGAATTATTCTGAGTATCATGTTGTTGATTTCTGCTGGACTTTATTATTTCAAAGATGAAATTTGCGGAGTTGTTATCACTGAAGTCAATCAATATTTAAAAGCTAAAGTCACGGTTGAGAAAGTCGACTTGGCTTTTTGGGGTTCGTTTCCAAATCTTTCGGTTGATTTCAACAAGGTATTTATTCAAGATTCTTATGAAAAATCAACGAATAAAGATACGCTACTCTATTCTGATCGTATTCGTCTCAAATTTAATCCAATGGATATTTGGGAAGAAAAATACGATGTCAAAAAAATTGAAGTTTCACCTGGTACTGTTAAATTAAAAATCAACGAAAAAGGGGAACCTAATTATGACATTCTAAAAGAAACGAAAGATACAACTGCTTCAAAATTTGATTTAAATCTAAAAGAAGTTCTTTTTAAGGACATTCGTTTTTCCTATAAAAATAAAGCAACCGCTCAAACGTATATTTCCGACATTACGGAGCTTTCGCTGAATGGTGCTTTCAATGAAAAACAATTTGATTTGGCGAGTAAAATCGACATGCAAATTAACCAAATCAAAAGTGGAAATGTGCCATTGATTTCAAACAAACGATCACATTTCAATATTAAATTATCTGTCAATCAAGAAAATGGAACTGTAGAAATTCCAACGTGTACAATTTTTATTGCGAATTTACCTTTTGAATTTGCAGGTAAAATCACACCAAATGATTTGAAATTTAAATTGAAAGCAAATGAATTGGAATTGAAAGATTTCGCAAATAATTTTAAGCATTCATCAATTGAAAACATCGATAAATTTGGAGGTTCGGGAACAGTGAATTTTGATGTGGACATGAATGGAAAAGTCGACACGGAAGAACCGCTAGAAGTTGTTTGTGATTTCGGAATTCAAAACGGGGCTTTAGTTGATCCAATCAAAAAATTAAAAATTAGCAATATTTCGCTGAAAGGAAAATATTCAAACATCGGAGGAAAAGCCAAAGAGTTTTTAAAATTATCGCGCGTTTCTTTTAATACGCCTGGAGGACCATTCTCTGGAAATGCTTTACTAACAAATTTCGATGCGCCGATTATCGATGGAAATGCAAGAGGTAACATCAATCTAAAAGTTGCGAATAGTTTATTTTCATTTCCAGGAGTTGAAAATATTGGTGGAAACATTCAATTAAATAGCCAATTTATCATTCAAGCATTGACGCAAGCAGATCAATCTTTAAAATACGATTTACAAACATGTGAAGGTGATATTGAATTGGACAATGTTGAACTTCAACTAAAAGACGACAAGCGAAACTTCAGAAATGTCAACGGGAACATTTATTTGCGAGATGATGAAGCAGGAATTGATAACGTTTCTTTGAAAGTTGGAAATTCTGACTTGAAAATTGATGGTGTTTTCAATCAAATCGTTGGTTTCTTAAGAAAAGAAGATAAAATCATTGCCAATTTGGATATCCAAAGTCGCTTTTTGAATGTTCAAGATTTGAGCTCTGAAACAAAACAAGAACAAATTTCAGATGGTCGAAACTGGATTTTACCTTCGAATGTTGACGGGAAAGTTTCTGTAAATATCAATGAATTAAAATACGAAAAACACATCTTTAAAGAATTGGTGAGTAATATACAAATCAGCGATAAAATGATTTACTTTCCTGAGTTGAGTGTGAAAAATGCCAATGCTTTTATTAGAGGTGCTTTAACGATTGAAGAAAGAACTCCGGAAGTCTTTACGATCTCTACAAAAGCAACATCTGACAATGTAGAAATGAAACCATTATTCAAAGAATGGGACAACTTTCACCAAGATGTAATTACAGAAAATAATATATTCGGAAAAATTAGAGTTCTGCTTGAATTTGAAGCTCCATTTGATTTAAGAGGTGGAATTATTGAGAAAGAAATAAAATCGAAAGTACAATTGAGAATCTCTGAAGGTCGTTTGAAAAATGTAATGGCTTTCAAATCGATTACTGAAAGTATGAAAGGTTCTTCTGCGAAATTCATCTTGAATAAAAACAACATCAATGAGTTTGAGAAAAAATTATTGGACTTAAAGTTTGAGAATTTTGAAAACACATTCATTATCCGAAATGGTCGTTTAGAAATTCCTTCGATGGTTATTGAATCAAATGCGTTGGATGTAAAATTAGAAGGAACACATGATTTCAATAATAACATCGATTACCGTTTTGCCTTCCGTTTCCGTGAGTTAAAACAACAAAAATCAGATGAAGAATTTGGAGAAGTTGTTGATGACGGAACGGGTGTGAAATTATTCGTACGTATGTTCGGAAACATGGACAATCCAACCGTTCAATGGGATGAATCAGCAAAAAAACAACAAGCAAAAGAGAACCGCGAAGCTGCTAAACAAGATGCAAAATCGATCTTAAAATCGGAATTTGGTTTATTTAAAAACGACACAACCGTAAAAAACTTCAAGGCAATTGAAAAACCAAAAGAAGAATTAAAAATCGAATTCGGACCAGAAAAACCGGAAACTCAGAAACAAAAAGAGCCGAAAAAAGATTCCAAAATCAACAAGACACTTAATAAGTGGAAACAAGAGGCTGGGAAAGAGAAGAAAGAGGAGTTTGATGATTTTAATTAGTGGAATTTTTCACTTCCCCCTTCGAAGGGGGACAAAGGGGGATGACAGCTGTGAACCCAATTCTGTATTGCTTTACTTCTTAATTGAAGATTGTTTTTATCACCTCCCCTAACCCCTTACCGATAGCTATCGGCACAAGCTCTCTAGGAGGGAAACTTAAACTTTCTAAACAATAATATACTTAAAAGAATCACCAATATTCTCAATCACATCAGAAATCAACATACTTTCATGACTTTGAGAATCTTGCGTTAAATCAGCAGCTAATCCATGAAAAAAAACAGCTAATTGTGCAGCTTCAATCGGAAGATAACCTTGCGCTAAAAAGGACAGAATCATTCCTGTTAAAGCATCACCTGAGCCACCTTTTGACAAACCTGAATTTCCATTCGTGTTCACGATTACTTCTTCTTTAGAAATAATATGCGTTTGACTTCCTTTTAAGACTATGATGACATTTAATTCCTTTGCTTTTTTCTTAGCAATTGCAATTCTTTCTTCGGTGTTTTCACATTGACCAAATAATCGATCAAATTCTTTTGGATGAGGCGATAAGATTGTATTTTCATTCAATTGATGAAGGAAATCGGTATGTTCAGCTATGATATTAAGTCCATCTGCATCAATCACAGTTGGTCGGTTTTTTGAACTCAAAACATGCTTCAACCATTCTATTGAAAGTTGACTTGTTCCTATTCCTGGTCCGATGGCTAATGCGTTATAATTAATCGGTTCTATTTTAGAATCTTCACGAAACGAAAGCATAGCTTCTGGAATTCCAACTTGAACAATCAATCTTTCATCTTTCGGAACATTTACTGTTAAAAGCCCAATTCCAGATCGTAAACAAGCTTTTGCTGAAATAATTGCAGCACCTATTTTGCCAATTTCTCCTGCAATTAATAATCCATGTCCAAAATTCCCTTTATGACTATCTGCTTTTCTAACTTTCAGGATTCCCTGAATGATTTCTTTTGTTAATGCTTTCATTTGTTGAATATATACACTAAAGATAATTAAAATTAATAAACAAAAAAGGCTTGAGTCATTTCTAACCCAAGCCTTTCTTTCACACTAATTATTTCTTAAAAATTATACGATAAACCAAAAACAAATGGATGAATTTCGTCAGTCATTTTGGTGTCAAAAACAGGAAGTAAACTATACGAAGCAAAAACTCCCCAATTTTCGTACCCCAAACGAACAGCTGCATCTAATTTAAATGGATTTAATGCATATGTACCTTTGTTTATTAATTCAAACTCCTTCCCTGAACCAACTTCTTTTCCGATCTGTTTTGTTCTAGAGGTCATTCGAACACCACCAACAACACCTGCAGCTAAATAAAAATTCTTGTCATCATCAGCACTTGAACAGAATTCTAATAATAAAGGAACTTGAAAATAAGCTGCTCTCAATTTATTTTTTGAATAATTCACCATTGTATCAGAAACAGCAAACAAACTATCCTTAGTTGACTGTAAGATGTAATTATTTTTAAATCCAATTTGAGTAAATCCAAATCCTAAACCTGTAGTTATTCCTACGTAATTTTTGTAAATGCTAAATTTATGTTCTAATAAATTTAAATTAAAATTAATTGATTTCGCTGGATCGTTTTGCCAATAATCATGTCCTCCGAAATTAGTTGTATTTTGATTGTTCAATAACATATTGAATCCTAAATCTAAACCCGCCCAATGTGCTTCATTTTCATTCTGCTCTTCTTCTGATGGGCTTGCGTCCAAGGTATCAATTGTTTCCTCTGAATCTTCTGTAGCCGAACTTTCATTTTCATGATTTACAAAAATGATTTCTGTTTTACCAATATTCATTCTTGTAGTATCAGGCTCAGTTGATTTTTCATTTTCTTGACCATGACTCAATAACCACGCAAAGAAAAATATAGGTATTAATAGTATCTTTTTCATTTTCTATATATTTAAGTTATTTAATATTTTTGAATTCGAATTGCTTATTTAATCGTAAGACTATCAACTCTAGAAAAAGTTACAAGTAACTCAAAAAAAAAATCCCTCAGAAATTCTGAAGGATTTTAACATATTGTTTTTTAACTTTTTAATTACAAAATTCTTCGTAAGCTTCTTGTAAATTTTCTGCAATCATTTGAGCAGTTCCACCTTCGATGTGGTGTCTTTCTAAGAAATGAACCAATTTTCCATCTTTGAATAATGCAATAGAAGGAGAAGATGGAGGATATGGCAAGAAATATTTTCTAGCTTGAGCAACTGCTTCGCCATCAACACCTGCAAAAACAGTTGTTAAGTTTGAAGGTTTTTTATCACCTGTTAAAGATAATTTCACACCTGGACGCATATTACCTGCTGCACAACCACAAACAGAATTTACAACTACCAATAAAGTTCCTTTTGAATCTTTAATAGAATTGTCTACTTCTTCTGGTGTAACTAATTGTTGAAATCCTGCATTTACAAGATCTTCTTTCATTGGTCTTACTAACTCTGGAGGATACATATTTTTTGAATTTAAAATTTTTGATTATGAATTTTGGATTTTAGTATTGAAAACCTTAATCCTTTTGCAAAATTAATAATAATTCAGATTAAATTCTACTTATTTAGAATGATTATAAAAAGAAAATAAATGACTGGCTTCGACTCCGCTTAGCCAGCTTTATTTTTTTTAGAAACAACTTTGAAATTGATTCGTTTAATTTGAATCGGATTTAACATCTAACTATTAAATACGAAAATTAATAATGACCAAAAAACTATTTTTTTTACTACTATTCCCATTTACATTTTTGACAAATTCGTTTGGTCAAAATTTATTAAGTGGTGTGGTATCTGATGAAAAAAATATGCCTATACCTTTTGCTCAAATTTATTCTAAAAACAATTCTGAATTAAGAACGGTTGCGGATGTGAATGGATATTATGAAATGCGCCTTTTTATTGGAGAGTATTTTCTAGTTTTTTCTGCAGTTGGTTACGATGATCGAGAGTCTTATATTTCAATCAATAACTCTGATATTAAAAAAGACATGCAATTGTTTCCAACAAAAATTCAAAGTTTGGATGATGTTGATATTGTTGCTAAAAAAACAAATCCAGGACGAGAAATCATGCTGAAAGTTGTTGCCAAACGAGACAGTATCAACCCATGGAATTACCCTCACTCTTGTGATGTATATATTAAAGCAACAGAGAAAATTGATTATAAAGTCAACGAGAAAAAAGCAAAAAAGGAAGAAAAGAAAGCCGCAGAAAAAAAAGAAGAATTAAATACAACTGATCCAATTGAAGTAAATGCTGATCCTTTTGAGGAAAAGAAAAAAGCAGAAAACACACTTCTAAATGGAATGAATTTAATTGAAGTTCAATTGACTCGAAATTATGCTCCTGTTAATCAAGTAAAAGAAATACGAAACGCATACGAAGCTAGAGGAAATACGCAAGATCTTTATTATACTACAACCGTAAAATCTAACTTCAATTTCTTTGAAAATTTATTACATCTAAATGATTTACATCAATCACCTGTTAGTTCCCCTATTTCTGGACCAGGTATTCTTTCTTATAAATACAGATTGGTTGAACAATATGTAGAAAATGGACGAAAAATTCATAAAATAAAAATCATACCTCGAAGTACAGCTACAACTACATTAGAAGGTTATATTTGGGTAATTGATTCAGTTTGGTTGGTTCAAAAATTGGAATTGACCATGGCGAAAGGAAATTTATTAATCTACGATTACTTTAAAATTCAACAAGAATTTGATACTCCTGGAGATTCATTATGTGTTTTAAATACACAAACGTTAACGTATGGTATTAAAAATAAGAATAAAATTTCTCAATTAAATACAGCAGCATCCTTCACGAATTACAATTTTAAACCGAAGTTCTCTTCAAAATTTTTCAATAATGAACTTTCTGTAACCGAAGATGAAGCGTATGAAAAAGATACTGCTTTCTGGAATAAGACTAGAAACATCACCTTAACCGAAGAAGAAAAACGTTACATCATTGTAAAAGATAGTATTTACGATTATCAAAACCGTAAAGAATACCTCGATTCGATAGACAGTATATTTAATAAAATAACCCCATTAAAAATTCTTTGGTTTGGAGTCGACCATCGAAACAGAGATAAAAAAACACAATGGACAATCAATTCAATTGCAGGATTAATTCGCCCGATTTACATCGCTGGACCTAGAGTAAGTCCAGGTTTTTACTACTTTAAAAAATGGAAAGATCAACGAAGCATCGATTTATATACGGAGGCATCGTATGGATTCTTGAATAAAGATATTAAAGGTTCTATATATGCATCGCATCTTTATTCCCCTTTCCATTTTGGAAGTTTTGGAGTCAATTTTTCCAATGATTTCGGTGTAATTGTCGGTTATGATGCGGTGACACAGGTTTACAAACGAAATAATTTTATTGAGAAATCAGAATTAACTCTTTTTCATTCACGTGAACTAATCAATGGTTTGTATTTAACAACAAATGCCTTTTATTCAGAAAGAAGAAATATTGATGGTTATAAATTTGTTACTGCCTTTGATAAAGTACTTCCAAACAATGAACCCTCTAATTTTGCAACTTATCAGGCACTTTTAGGAGAGATAAACATACGCTACACTCCAGGACAGAAATACATGAAAGAAAGTAAACGTAAAGTTGTACTGGGTTCAAAATGGCCGACATTTTATGTAAATTACGAAAGAGGAATTCCTAAACTATTCGGAAGTGATGTCGATCATGAATATGGATTAATCGGTATGACTCAAAATTTCAAAATAGGAACTTTAGGTACTACTAGTTATCATTTTAAAACAGGTAAATTTTTAAGTTCAAAAGCATTATATGAAGCAGATTATAAATACAACCGTCGGAGTGACCCTTTTATCTTCTCAAATCCATTGTATTCGTTTCAGGCATTATCAAAATCATTACCATCAAAGAAAATATTCTATGAATTACATTTCATCCATCATGATAATAGTGCTATCATTAATAAAATCCCATTCATGAAAAAAACCAGAATTGGATTGGTTTTTGGAGGTGGTGCATTGTATGTACAAGAATTGAATTGGCAGCATTATGAGATTTTAGCTGGTTTAGAAAGAAACTTTAGATTATCAAGACAAATACTTCGATTAGGAATTTATGGTGTTGCAGCAGATGGAAACAATATCAATCCAACAACAGCTTGGAAAGTTTCATTTTCATTTATTAATACCAGAACAATGAAATGGAATTTTTAACAATGGACAATGAACAATTATAAATTTTCAAAGTAACTAACGAATTGATAATCGTTATTTTTGATGAATAAGTAATTTTCACGATCAAAAATAAGTATATGAACAAATTTCTTTTTCTTATCACAATTTGTATTGGATGTCTAAATCCACTTTTAGCTCAACGAGATTTAACTCCAACAAAAAGAAAGCAAGCTTTTGGTGCAAGAGATTTTAGAGAGTTAAAAAATCATGGCTTTCAAGTGTCAATTGGACCAACTTATATGCTGACAAAGAAAACAAATCCTACATTTCAATCGGACACATCGATTCGTCCATACAATTATTCATTTGACCCAAAAGGATTAGTTGGTTTTTTTGCAGAAATCGGAATGGCACACTACCCAGATAAAGTACTTTCCGATGTAAAATTAAAATTATTTGGTCATCGTATCATTAGTTATTATGATTGGGGACTTGGTTTTAAATATTTTGGTGGAACAGAAAAAACAACGATTCAATATTTCAACAATGCGGGACAAATAATGAATACTGAAACTGGAGAAGGTCGTTTTTATAATGGATATGCATATGGCCGATTTACATTACATCATAATTTTTATATCAATAAACAATTTTTCATTGACAATGGAATTGGAGTAAATTTCGATTACAGAGTCATGGATGGTAACAGAGGTTATAAAGATGCAGTTTTGTCATCTACTCAATATTTTCACAAAGCTTTTGTATCTCAATTACACTATGATTTAGGTTTTGGGATACGATTAAAAAGAGGAAGTTATTTAATTCCTGGTGTTCAACTTCCAATCTTAGGATTTTATGAATATGACAAAGCAAATCCTCGTTTAAAATGGTATTCTTCACAGTATCGACCTATTTTATTCAAAATCAAATACATTTGGTTATTGGAAAAGAAAAAATCTAAAAATGGATGTGGAAAAGGTTCAGAAGAAGACAAAAAGGCAAATGATCAATACATGCAAGGAAATTAAGAATTTATAGAATTATCATGAAAAAAATATATCATTTAAGCAATTGCAATACGTGTCAAAAAATAATTAAAGAAATAAATCCTTCTGCGGATACGATTCTTCAAGATATAAAAGTTGAAAATATTGATGCTAATACGTTAGATTGGTTAAAAGAAAAGGTTGGTTCTTATGAAGCTTTATTCTCCAAAAGAGCAATCAAATACCGTTCGTTGGGTTTAAATGAAATGAAATTAACCGAAGATGACTATCGCAACTATTTATTAGAAGAATACACATTTTTGAAACGTCCATTTATGATTAATGGTGAAAATGTTTTTATTGGAAATGCAAAAAAAGAAGTTGAAGCTGCTGTTAAATCATTTAACGATTAATGAGCAAAACACTTAGAGCTCACATTGCACTATTTTTAGTGAATACTTTTTATGGTGCAAGTCATATATTAGCAAAAGGTGTAATGCCTATTTATTTAACGCCAAATGTTTTTATATTATTTAGGGCAATAGGTGCAACATTTCTATTTTGGATTATAAAATTATTTTTTGTCCACGAGAAAATTGAAAAAAAAGATTATTTCCGTTTAGTTGCTTGTGGACTGTTTGGCGTAACTATAAATCAACTCTTCTTTTTTCACGGATTAAATTTATCATCCTCAATCAATTCTGGAATTATAATGACAATCAATCCAATATTGGTCGTTATTTTATCCTTTTTTATATTGAAAGAAAAAATCACACTTCAAAAAGTAATCGGTATAGGACTTGGTGCTACAGGCGCAATACTTTTAACACTAGCTGGAGGAACAAGTAAAGGAGATTCTATCTTAGGTGATTTCTTTTTATTTATTAATGCTGCAAGTTATGCGGTTTATTTAGTAATCGCAAAACCATTAATGCAGAAATATAAACCACTTACAGTAATCACTTATACATTTACATTTGGTGCAATATTTATTCTTTGCTTCCCTCCAACACTACCAGAACTTTTTTCAACAGATTTTTCGATATTAACAACTTCGATAATCGTTAAAATCATTTACGTTATAATAGGCGTTACATTTCTTACTTACTTATTGACAATGTATGGATTAAAGCAATTAAGTCCTGCGATTTCTAGCTCTTACATTTATTTACAACCAGTATTAGTAATGCTTTTTGCAGTATTATTTAGTGCTATTGGAATCTCTGAAGATTATACAAACACTATTAATTTTAATAAAATAATTTATATGCTTATGATATTTCTTGGTGTTTACATAATATCAAGAAAAAGAAAACTATAGCAAAAAATAAAAAAATTATTAATTCTAAATTTTTAACATTACATTTGTTAAAAATTACTAATTAAAATAAATACAATATGAAAAAACAACTACTTTCTTTGGGAGCCGTGATTTTGACTGTAGCGTCTTTAAACGCTCAATCATTTGTCAAAAATCCAAGCTTTAGATCAAATAGATCGGAAGTTAAAAAAACAAATGCAGCTACTAAACAAATTGCAGGTTCACTTGTTTGTAATACGCAATATGTTGCTGGAACAACAATGGATCTTAACTTCACTTTAACACTTACAAACGCGGATGGTGAGTATTGTGATTTATTTTCACTTACATTTCCAGCAGGAATTACACCTAATACAAGTGTAAACAATTCTGATCCATTCGTGTCACCTGCAATTTCATCTTTTGCTACAGGAACACAATTAAATGCAATTTCTGGTCAAACGATTTCATGGGGGACTGATGATGATGCTAATGAATATGGAGGAATTGATAATGCAACTCATACTTTTACCGTTAATGTAACTATTGCTCCAGGAACTACTGGAAATAAAGTTGCAACATTTATTGCTGATGGTGACAGTTTTGTAACAGGAACTGCTACAGCTGGAGATTTAAATGGGTCTGCGACTATTTACCCTGTAGGTGCAACAACATATGATGTAAAAGGATATCTTGTATTTACTGCAAATATGAATGCAATTAATAACTGTGGTATGTCTGTTGATACAATAGTAGGAGCATTTATTAACTCTTCAAATGCAGCGATTTCTAATGTACCTGTTAAGTATTCTATCAATGGTGGAACACCTGTTTCTTCAACTATTGCTGGACCAGTTGCAATTGGAGATACTGCTTACGTTTTATTTGGAACTCAAGAAAATTTCTCTGCTCAAGGTATTTATAGCTTAAAAGCATGGGCTGATTATGCTGGTGATATTAGTCAAGCAAATGATACTGCTAAATTGAATGTTATAAATTCGTTACCAATTAATTTTGCAACTACTGAATATTCTAATGGTATCGAGTCTGCTTATGATTATGAAAGTATTAAATCTGATTGGATCGGAGATGGAGTTGGTTTTGGTTATTCAACTACTACAAAACATTCTGGTGCACAAGCATTATTTTACACAGTAAACACAGGTATGGGTGCTCCAGCAGGAACTTATGAAACGTTTGCTATTTTACCATGTATGGATGTAGTTTCTGGTAGAACTTACAGAATTTCTTACTGGAGAAAATCGAATAATTCTCCTGCTGCTAATGGACAAACAGGTGTATTTGTT
>JAJTEO010000028.1 GCA_021300395.1 Fluviicola sp.
TGCACGTTTTGAAAATTCTACATCAATATCATTCTTGACTTTGTCGGCCAATGCTTCTTTAGAAACTCCTGAGCATGCTACTAAAAAACAAATCATTAAGCTAAATACTATTTTTTTCATGTAAAAAGTGTTTGTTAAAATATAATTATACCTGTTAATTTTACTAAGATACATTTAATAAATTAAAAATTAAAATGAAATTAATAGATATATTAGAATCTATATTTTAAAATAATTTGTATTTAAAATTTACTTTACTAACCCCAATTATTTTTTAAAAAAGTAAGTTTTTTCACAAAAAAAAGCTGTTCATTTTGAACAGCTTTAAGATTCTTAATATGATATTTTTTCTAATAAATCGAAGGATATGCTTTTGGATCAGCTTCACTTACGATTGAATATGCTTTTTCAAAAATATCGTCAACACTTGGTTTAGAGAAGTAATCTCCATCAGTTCCATATGCTGGACGGTGATCTTTTGAACTCAATGTTTCAGGTACAGAATCTAAGTGAACAAATGCTTTTTGTTCTACTAAAATCTTATCCAACATATAAGCAGTTGCGCCACTGCTAACATCTTCATCTACAATCAACAATCTATTAGTTTTCTCTAATGATGCTTTAATCATATGATTAATATCGAACGGAATCAACGTTTGAACATCAATTAATTCAACTGAGATACCAACTTCTTCTAATTGTTTCGCTGCTACTTCACATAAATTAAAAGTAGAACCATAAGAAACAATCGTTAAATCTGTACCTTGACGAACAACTTCAGGAATACCTAAAGGAATTTTGAACTCACCAATATTTGTTGGAGTAGGTTCTTTTGTACGGTAACCATTCAACGGTTCAATTACTAAAGCTTTGAACAGCATATAACAAATAATCTAGGTATTGAATCTCAGCAATCGGACGTAAACCTCTCATTGCCATACCAATTCCTTGCCCAATAATCGTACATTCACGTATACCAGTATCTGAAATTCTTAGTTCACCAAATTGATCTTGTAAACCTTCTAATGACTGATTTACACCACCAATTTTTCCAGCATCTTCACCAAAAATTAATGCTTGAGGATATTTCTCAAAAAGTTTACGGTAATTTTCTCTCAAAATAATTCGACCATCTTCCATTACAGGAGTGTCTTCATAAGTAGGAGCAACTGGTTCAATCGCTAATGCAGCTTTTGCTGATTGAGAATGTAAATGCGAACTATAACGTTCGAAGTTTGTATCTATTTGTTGTTTAATCCAAGCTGACAAAGCGATTCTTGTTGGAATCTTTTCAGCACGAACCATTTTTAAAACTTTTCTACATGTATTCAAAATATCCTTACGAATAGGTTCCATCGCTCTTTCAAGCGCTTCAATCTCAGGATTTATAAATACTGCATTTGAACTTTCAGCAGCAACAGCTTTCAATAAAGATAATGCTGTATTTAAATCAGTTTTTATTGCATCACTGTAATCTTTCCATGCAGCACTTTTTTGATCTCTTACAAACGTTTTAGCTTCTTTTTGAATTTCTTCAATTTCTTCTTCAGTTGCAATTGATAAACCATCAGCATTGAAATTCAAAATCCATTCTTTGAATTTATTTATACAGTCAAATTCAGTTTCCCATTTTAAACGTTCTTCTGATTTGTAACGCTCATGTGATCCAGAAGTAGAGTGACCTTGTGGTTGATTTACTTCTTTCACGTGAACTAAAACTGGAATATGTTGTTCTCTCGCAATTTTAACCGCTTTTTCATACGTCTCACACATGTGAACATAATCCCAACCTTTTGTCAAGAAAATCTCATAACCAGGTTTATCTTTCGTGCGTTGCATTCCTGAAAGCGCTTCAGAAATACTATCTTTTGTAGTTTGGTGATGACGAGGAACAGAAATTCCATAACCATCGTCCCAAACTGACATAACCATCGGTACTTGTAAAACTCCAGCTGCATTGATCGTTTCCCAAAAAGGACCTTCAGATGTTGAAGCATCACCAATTGTTCCGAACGCAACTTCAATTTCGAGTTGAATAATGTCCACCCATTTGACGACCTGCTGAAAGCGGTTCTTTTTCTACGTCAGTATGAGCGTACAATCCTGCAAAATATTGTTGAACAGTTAATTGATCAATCGCCATCATTAACGTTTGATCTCTGTAATATCCTGATCTGAAATCTCCTAATTGAAATTGTTTCGCTAACGCAATTTGCGCTAATTCTTTACCATCGCCAAAAATCCCGAATTTTGCTTTACCGGTCAAAACTTCTCTTCTACCAAGTAATGAAGCTTCTCTCGAAACACAAGCTAAACGAAAATCTGCTAAAACTTCTGATTTAAATGTTTCAAAATCAACAGAAGTTTCTAATTCTTTAACGGTTTGTTTTGCCATAGTATAATTTATAAGACGCACAAATATAAGAAATTTCGACCAAAATTGAAATGTTCTAAAATCTAAAATTTAAACATTTGTCCTTTGATTAAATACCAACAATTAAAAATCCAAAATCAAAAATTCATAATTTTAGACTGAGCAATTCCGAAACTTCGGAAGAAGTCCAAAATTTAACATTAACATGTTAGCTTTTTAAATGTAAATGAAATCGAGGCAACTATTCTTTTTTTATATTTGTATACATTCTATAAAAAGAAGCAAAATTGGACTTTAAATATAACATATCGATTGTCGTTCCACTTTACAATGAAGTTGAATCGTTACCAGAATTATTTTCTTGGATCAAAAAGGTAATGACTGAAAATAATTTATCATACGAAGTAATGTTTGTAGATGATGGAAGTAAGGACGGCTCATGGAAAGTTGTAGAAAGTTTGAAAGAACAAAATCCAGAGGTTAAAGGGATTAAATTTCAACGAAACTATGGTAAATCAGCAGCTTTACAAAAAGGATTTGAAGCTGTTCAAGGTCAGGTTGTTATTACAATGGATGCTGATTTACAAGACTCACCTGATGAAATTCCAGAATTGTATCGTATGATTATGGAAGATGATTTTGATGTTGTTTCGGGATGGAAGAAAAAACGTTATGATCCAATTACAAAAACAATTCCTACAAAATTGTATAATTGGGCTGCTAGAAGATTGACAGGGATCTATTTACACGATTTTAACTGTGGTTTGAAAGCGTATAAAAATGAAGTGGTAAAAAGCATCGAATTATATGGTGATATGCACCGTTACATTCCACCACTAGCGAAGTTTGCAGGTTTTTCTAAAATAGGAGAGAAGGTGGTTCAACGAATTGGTAAATTATTTATTAATCAATCAGGTAAATTAATTTCTCAACGAACAGAATTTTACATTGCTTTAGCAGCTATGATTATGGGAGTTCAATTCTTTTTAGCAGGTTTTTTAGCTGAATTATCGGGCAGAAATTCTTCGACAAGAAATCATTATTTGGTTGAAAAAATAATAGATTAATGGAATTAGATTGGAATGTTGATTCATCTTGGACCTTGTTCTTAGATCGAGATGGTGTAATCAATCACCGAATAATGGGTGGTTATGTAACTTGTATCGAGGAATTTAAATTTTTAGAAGGCGTTTTAGAAGCATTTTCGGAATTTAATCTTCTTTTTTCGAATGTTTTCATTGTTACAAATCAACAGGGAATTTCAAAAGGTATAATGGAAGAGCGTAACCTTTTAGAAGTTCACCGTTACATGGAAGATGAAGTTTTAAAAGCGAAAGGGAAAATTACAAAATCTTACTATGCACCGGAATTAAAATCAGATGAACATTCTACACGTAAACCAAAACCAGCAATGGCTTTAAAAGCAAAAGAAGAATTTCCTTCAATTGACTTTTCAAAATCGATTATGATTGGTGATACAGATTCAGATATAATATTTGGCAAGAATCTTGGAATGAAAACAGTAAGAATTAAAACAGTTGAACCAATCGGAATTGAAGCAGATTTGACATGTTTAAGTTTAAAAGAATTTTCAGAATTATTAAATTATGAGAAATAGATTATTTTTTTTATTGTTGGTTTTTACACCAATTTTAAATGCACAAGTAAATAAAGTTGACGAAAAAGGGAAGAAGCAAGGTGCTTGGGAAAAAACATACCCACGTTCTAAAGTTCTTCAATACAAAGGTCAATTCAAAGATGATAAGCCAGTTGGAACTTTTCAATATTTTTATCCATCAAATAAAATTCAAGCTGTTATCATTCATGATTCTAAATCAAATAGATCAAAAGCTGAATTCTATCATGAAAATGGGATAATTATGAGTAAAGGTATTTACCGTGACATGAAAAAAGACAGTATTTGGTTGAGTTTTGGTCCTTCTGGAAGAAAAACTTTTTCAGAAACATATAAAGCAGATGTGTTAAATGGCGAACGAATTATTTATTACATTTCAGAAGATCCAAATGATCGTTCAGAGCGTATTTGTTCAAAATCTAATTATTTAAACGGAAAATTAGAAGGCGAACAAACTGAATATTTTGATGGCGGAACCTTAAAAAACAAAGGCTCTTATAAAAATAACAAGAAAGAAGGTGTCTGGATGTCATATCACCCGAATGGAAAAAAAATGTTAGAACAACGTTTTAAATTAGGTGAATATCATGGGTGGTTTGTTTCATATGATGAAGATGGAAATGAAAGTGCTAGAAAATATTATTACCATGGAGAACCATTGGAAGGAAAAGCATTAGAAGCAAAAATGAAAATGATGAAAGCAAAAGGGATAAATCCGAATGATTAATCTTAAGTCTTCATTCAAATTATTTGTATATTAGCTTAATGAAATTACAATTCGCATATCGAAAATATATTTTAATTCTATTTGTATTGGTTGGTTTCTTTCAATCTTGTAAAAAAGATAAAGATCAATCAGTAAAAATGCATTACGAATATTTTGGTTTATTACCCGGTAGGTATGTGACTTACAATGTAACTGAAATCTATCATGATATCGATGCAGCTATTCAGCATGATACTGTAAATTATCAATTAAAAACGTGGATTGGTCAAGAATACATCGATAATGATGGAAGAACAGCTAGAGAATTTGTTCGATTCAAAAGAGATAGCGTAAATGGTATTTGGTTGCAATCTGATTTATGGACTGCAATTATCGAAAACTTTAAAGCTGAATTAGTTGAAGAAAATCAACGTCTAATAAAATTGGTTTATGCTCCTGTATTAAATAAAAAATGGAACATGAACGCATTCAATCAAAATGATGAATTGGAATGTGAATATACTTCAGTTCATCAGCCATATTTTTTAAATTCTGTTCAATATGATTCAACTTTAATAGTAGATCAAGAGAGTTATTATACATTAGTTGACTGTAAACGAAAATTCGAAGTGTATTCTAAAAATGTAGGTTTAATTTACAAATACTATAAAGATCTTAGAATTAATAATTTTGATACATTAGAAGTAGAAAAGGGGACTGAAATTTATTACAAATGCATTGGCTACGGATTTCAGTAATTCTTGCCGCTAAATTGAATTAAAATGACATTGAACGAAGTTAAGTATGATTGCAAGTATTTTAGAACAGGAATTCCTTGTTTGCCAAATAAAAAAGAAAATGTAACTTGCGATAACTGTTCTTATTATAAGCCAATTGAAACACGTATTTTAATAATAAAATTAGGAGCTCTTGGTGATGTTATTAGAACAACTCCACTTATTGAACGCTTCAGAAAAGAATTTCCTTCAGTTCATTTTACTTGGTTAACACATAGTCCAGCTGTTTTACCTTCTTCAGAAATTGAAGTCATTTACAAATGGGATTTTACGAATGTTTATACTGTTCAAAATACTAAATACGATATTGCAATCAATTTAGATAAAGACAATGAAGCTTGTATGCTTCTTGCAAATGTAGATTCTAAAATAAAGTATGGTTATATCTGGAAAGATAATCATATTGCAGCCGCAACACCTAAAGCAGAACATAAATTGTTAACTGGTTTTTTTGATGGTTTATCGAAAGAAAACACTAAAAGTTACTTAGAAGAAATCTTTGAAATTTGTCATTTTGACTTTCAAAAAGAAGAATATTTAATCAACTTAAATACTTCATTATCTGAAGAATGGTCTGTTCGTTTTAAAGCTTTAGCTAATGATAAAAAAATTATTGGATTAAACACTGGTTGTGGCCCAAGATGGAATACACGTCTATGGTCAGATCATAATTGGGAAGTGTTAGCTTTAGAATTAAAAAATCGTGGTTATTTCCCAGTTTTCTTAGGTGGTGAATTAGAACATGAGAAAAATGAACGAATGGCCAATGCAACTGGTTGTCATTACCCAGGTCATTTTTCATTGGAAGAATTTATGGCGATAACTAACTCATGCGATTTCATCATTACTCAAGTTTCGATGATGATGCATATTGCTACAGCCTTGAAAAAGAAAATGGTACTTTGTAACACTATTTTCAATAAACATGAGTTTGAATTATACGGAAGAGGTTTAATCGTTGAACCACCAAAACCTTGTGAATGTTACTTCGGTAATACATGTGTAAGAGGTAATTCATGTATGCATGATATTCATCCATCTGATTTTGTTAAAGCAATTCTAACACTCGATATTTAAAATGAAAATTGCTTTTCTTTCAACATTTTTCCCTTTTCGTGGTGGTATTGCTCAATTCAATGCATTATTATATAGAGCTTTAGAAAAAGAAAATACCGTTAAGGCTTTTACGTTCAAACGTCAATATCCTGAGTTTTTATTCCCAGGTGAAACACAATTTGTGACACCAGAGGATAAAGTAGATGAAATTCCAGCGATCAGAGTTCTAGATTCTATCAATCCATTGACCTATATTTCATCTGCTAGAAAAGTAAAACAATTTGAACCTGATATTATCATAACAAAATATTGGATGACCTTTTTTGGTCCTTCGTTGGGTTATGTTTGTAAAAAATTAAACGGCAAAGTAAAAAGAATTAGCGTTTTAGACAATGTAATTCCACATGAAAAAAGATTCTTCGATGGATTTTGTAATCGATACTTTTTGAATAATAACGATGGTTTTATTGTCATGTCTGATGCCGTTTTAAACGATTTATTATCGATTAAACCTGAAGCTAAATACTTGAGAGTCAATCATCCTGTTTATGATCATTTTCCAGCTCCGATTAAACAGCAAGAAGCTCAAAATCAATTAAGTATAGATTCTTCTAAAAAAACGATTCTTTTTTTCGGATTTATAAGAGATTACAAAGGTTTGGATTTGTTAATACAAGCAATGGAAGAATTAGATGACTCGTACCAATTAGTAATAGCTGGCGAAGTATACGGTTCATTTGATAAATATCAATTATTGATTGATCAATCTAAAGCAAAAAATAGAATTGCTCTTTTCAATAAATACATTGGTGACGATGATGTAGCAGTCTATTTCTCTGCTTCGGACGTTTGTGTACTACCATATAAATCAGCAACTCAATCTGGAATAACTTCTATTTCAAACCACTATAATTTACCAATTATTGCAACAAATGTTGGCGGTTTGAAAGAAACAATTCACCATGAAAAGACAGGTTTAATTGTTGAAAATGCAGATTCAAGTGAAATTGCAGTAACAATTAAAGAATATTTCGATAAAAACTACAAATCTGTTTTCGCAGCAAATATAACGCTTGAAAAAGCTGAAAATTCATGGGAAAACTTCAGTAAAAAGTTGATTGATTTTTCTCGAACATTGTAATTTCATGTCTTTCTTTTCAATTTCGTTTTACTGAGACTCATATTTTTTTATTTTTTATATTAAATTTAATACTTTAATCAAAATCAAAAAAATGGATATTTTAGAAGAAAACTTAGAATCAAACAAATCTTTAATCATTGATAATGAAGTAAAAGGTTATTTATCTGAAACAGCAAAGTGGGCTAAATTTTTAGCAGTATTAGGTTATATTGGATTGGTATTTATGGGAATTGGAGTTTTATCAATGTTATTTTTAGCAAATAGATTTCAATCAATGCCGGGTGGAAATGTATCTACAATGCCATTTGGTATCATGGCTATTGTTTATATCGTTATGATTGTATTATACTTTTTTCCTGTTTATTATTTAGGGAAATTTGCATCAAACATGAAAAATGGAATTTATTTAAATAATCAATTATCAGTGAATGAAGGGTTTGAATATTTAAAATCACACTATAAATTTTTAGGGATTTTTGCTATTGTTATCATGTCAATGTATGTATTAATGATGATTTTTGCTATTGGTGCAGCAGCAATGTAAATGAATTAAGAATAAACTAAAAATCCCCATAACCAAAATTATGGGGATTTTTTTATGCCTATTTAATCTATTACAACAACGTCGAAGGACAAACATATTCCGTAACTGGAACTGATGTTTTCTGAATTTCTGTAAATCCACCTTCTACATCAACGAAGTTTTCTATGCCATATTTTTTTAGTATTGAAGCTGCAATCATACTTCTATAACCACCTGCACAGTGTAAATAAAACTGTTTCGAAGGTATTTCACGAATGTTTTTCTCCAATTGATTTAATGGTATATTAATCGCATTTTCAACATGTTCAGATTCAAATTCACTAACTTTACGAACATCAATTACAATTGAATTTCCGTTATCGAACTGTTCTGCAAATGATTTAGCACTGATTCGCTCTGAGGTTTCAAATGGTTGACTAGCTGACTTCCAAGCTTCAAATCCACCATCTAAATATCCAATCGCATGATCATAACCAACTCTGGCCAAACGAATGATAGCTTCTTCTTCTTTTCCTTCTGGACAAACCAAAACGATTTTTTGTTTGATATCTGAAACCAATTCTCCAACCCACATTGCAAAATTACTTTCCAATCCGATATTTAAACTGTCTGGAATAAAACCATTTGCAAATTCTTCTGCTCTTCTACAGTCTAATATTAAAACTGAATCATTGTTAATTGTTTTTTCAAATTCTGTAACTGATAAAGGTGTTAAACCTCTTTTTAATACAGCATCCAAACTATCATAACCAGTAATATTCATGATAACATTTTTTGGAAAATAGGCTGGAGGTGTCGTCAATCCGCTCAATAATTCCTTCTTGAAATCTTCTTTTGATAAACTTGTATTCAAAGCGTAATTCGTTTTCTTTTGATTACCAAGTGTATCTGTTGTTTCTTTGCTCATTTTCTTACCACACGCACTTCCAGCACCGTGATTTGGATAAACGATTAAATCATCGCTCAATGGTAAGATCTTCGTGTGTAAAGAATCATATAAATAACCTGCAAGCATATCTTCTGTTAAGTCAGCAATAACATGTTGAGCTAAATCTGGTCTTCCTACATCTCCAATAAATAAAGTGTCTCCAGAAATAATTCCATGTTCCTTTCCATTTTCATCGATTAACAAGTAGGTAGTACTTTCCATCGTATGTCCTGGTGTATGAATCACTTTAACGGTATAATTTCCAACTTTAAACAACTGATTATCTTCTGCAACAATCGCTTCAAATCCTGGTTTAGCTGTTGGACCGTAAACAATTTGAGCACCAGTTTTACTTGCTAAATCCAAATGTCCACTTACGAAGTCGGCATGAAAATGTGTTTCAAAAACATATTTTACTTTTGCATTGTCTTTGTTCGCTCTGTTAATGTATGGTTCTACTTCTCTTAATGGGTCAAAAATAGCAGCTTCTCCATTATTCTCAATGTAATAAGCCGCATGAGCGATACATCCTGTGTAAATTTGTTCTACTTTCAAATGAAAGTTATACTTGAATATCTTGAAGTATTTCACATTTCATCAAACCATCACGATCGATTTCTGTCAGTTGAACTTTCTTGAAAGTGTTTGATAAGGAAGCGTCGAAAGGAACTTTAACTTTTACATAGTTTTCTGTAAATCCAAACATCATCCCATTGTCTTCTTCATGTTCGAATAAAACAGTTTTTGTTTGACCTACATTTTGTTCGTAGAACGCTCTTTTTTTCTTGTCTGATAAGATATGTAGCATTTTACTTCTTTCTCTTCGAACGTTCATTGGAACAGCTTCGCCTAATTTTACAGCAGTCGTGTTAGCTCTTTCAGAATAAGTGAAAACATGTAAATAAGAAATATCGATTCCTTTTAAAAAATCCATTGTTTCCATAAATTCTTCATCTGTTTCACCAGGGAAACCAACGATTACGTCAACACCGATACAACAATCAGGATTTATAGATTTTATTTGTTCGACACGTTCAGCATACAATTCGCGTAAATATTTACGTCTCATTGCTTGTAATAAACGATTACTTCCAGATTGAAGAGGAATATGAAAATGAGGTACAAATCTATTTGATTCTGCTAAAGTAAATTGAATAATTTCATTGCTCAACAAATTTGGTTCAATAGAAGATATTCTAAACCGATCGATTCCATTTACTTGATCTAGTTTTTTAACTAATTCGAAGAAATTTTCATCGCTTCCTTGTCCAAAATCTCCAATGTTTACACCTGTTAAAACAACTTCTTTGATATCTGTTTCTGCAATTTTTTTAGCTTCATTTACTGTTGAATCGATTGAAGCATTTCTACTTGCTCCTCTAGCTAATGGAATCGTACAAAATGTACAGAAATAGTCACAACCATCTTGAACTTTTAAGAAAGAGCGTGTACGATCACCATATGAAAATGCAGGTACAAATTCTTTGGTGTTTTTAATGTTTTCAAATTCAACTTTTGCAATCTCATTTTTTGATTCAACTTTGTCGAGGTGTTCGATGATGTTGAATTTTTCATTTGCTCCTAAAACTAAATCGACTCCAGGGATTTTACTTATTTCTACTGGTTTTAATTGAGCGAAACAACCGATGATTGCAATAAATGCATTTGGATTAATTGATAAGGCTTTTTTTACAAGTTGCTTGCATTTTTTATCTGCATTTTCTGTTACAGAACACGTGTTAATTACATAAATATCAGGATGTTCTTCAAATTCTACTTTAGCAAAACCAGCATCCTCGAATAAACGAGAGATAGTCGATGTTTCTGAGAAATTTAATTTACAACCTAACGTGTAAAACGCAACTTTTTTATACTGTATCATAATCGATGCAAAATTAAATAAAATATCAATAATTACTCACTTTTATTGATGATTTGTCTCTCTTTCAAATTTAAAGTTGTAACAATTAAGTTTTTATTACATTATACTTGAAAATCAGAACTATGAAAACAATTCCTTATTTCTCTCCAATTAAGTGTTTGTTTTTTTCTTCAATGGTTGGTTTCTCCTTTCATTCAAGCAATCAAAACACTTCTGTTCGTTTAGTAGATTTTCATGCTGCAATTTCTTCTAGACAAATTAAATCATCTGCTAAATCTGTAGGCGGACATGCAGGTGCTTGTATTTTATTGAAATTAAAAAATACATCTGTTTCTGCATTGAAAGTAAATGTTCCTCAGGGTTCATTGTTTTATCCAGCTGATAAAGGTGAACAAACATTAATTAGTATGGAAGATCAATATGTATTGTTGAATCCAGGTCAGGAAATTGAATCGAAGATAAGTGGCTATTGTTGTGAACATCATGATCGTTCACCTATGAAAGATCGTGTATTTTCATTTGGGAAAAATAAAATGCCAAAATTCGATTCATTATTTGTTCAAATGAAAGGTAAAAAGATTCCAAATCATACATTTCAAGATATCGTTTGGGCTGTAAGTGATAATAGTCCAGTTTCGAATATTTCATCTGATTCAGAAGAGTTGAAACAATTGCGAAAATATCTTTTTAAAGCGACGAAACAACTAGTAGTAGAGTATAGTTGTGCCACATATTCAAGAATTGAATCTGATGGTAGAATTAATACTTACCCTTACAATATCAAAGGAGATTTAGAATTCAAAGTGGACCATGCAACTTTTATTTCACAAGAAGTTTATACGAAAGAAGGAAAATTAAAAGATAAATTGCCTTTGTCTTTTTCAGTATTAGCAGGGAAAACTAAATTTGGTTTCAATGTTAATGTGAAAGGTTGGGATAGGGGAGATTATGTATTGAAACTAAAATCAGGAAAAGAGGAGGTGGCAACGTATGAGTTTAGTATTTAATATAAAGAGCTGATTGCTTTATCAAAATTTGGTAAAGCAATCAGAATAGTTATTTCTTATCAAAAGAATCAATTACTTTTGGTTTTGGATTTTCTTTCGTTCCTCTCATATGTATAACTAATCCATTCAGGAAGTTACGTAAAAATTGATCGCCACAATTTTTATATTTTGGATGATCTTCACTTCTGAATAATGCACCTATTTCACTTTCAGTAGCTTTAAATTCAACCAATTTTAAAATCTCAATGATTTCGTCATTTCTTAATTGAAGTGCTACTCTTAGTTTCTTTAATACATCGTTATTCGTCATGTTCTTTTTTATTTGATACAAAAATATACTTTTCTTTTGGTAAATGGGGAATTATTAAAACTAAAACACCACATTTGTATAACAAACGAGATTGTATGGCGAGTAAATTCAATAGTATTTTAAATGAAAAATGCCCTAAATGTGAAAAAGGAGCTATTTTTTCTGAAAAAGGGAATGTTTTTACTTTTCGTTCTCCTAAAATGCATGAAAAATGTCCTTCATGCGGAATTACTTTTGAAAAAGAGCCTGGCTATTTTATTGGTGCATTATATGTGAGTTATGGTTTAGCTGTCTTGGAACTGATTATTGCTTATTTCATATTAGCCTTGTTCAACGCACCTTTAAGCATCATTTTTATAGCTTTGTTTCTAGTTTTAAGTCTCTTTAGTTTTTTCAACTTTCGATTCGCAAGGGTTATTTGGATGTATATTTTTTGTAAATACTAAACTTTGTTATTAGTCAATAGTGTTTATTTACTAATTTAAAATTAATCATTCAAAATCCAAAATGACTTAAATTCATGTCAATTTTAGTAGGATTTTTCTGTTTTATTTAAATCAAATAATTTTTTTTTAAATTTTTTTATATTCTGAAAGCCTTATTAATATTGAGTTATAATCTATTAAATCGATAGATTTTGTATAAAATATTCAAAAACGTTTGTTTATATGGAAATCTGTCCATAAATTTGTCTCGTTTTAAGGAAATAAGATAACGTAAAATGAAAGCAATTAAACTATTTAACATGATGATGTGTTGTAACATTCTTGAAGGATGATTGGTTGCTTTTGCAAATAAATAATCAAAAATCCTTCTACAAAACGAAGGATTTTTTTTTGACAGTAAATAAAGAAATAACAAATTAAATAAAATATCAAATGGAAAGCTTTTTATCAGAATTAGAAAACCCATTAGTTCAAAAAGATATTATTGAATTAGGAGAGAAAATTGCAGCTTATAAAAGTGGAGAATTGAATGAAGATAAGTTCAAAGCTTTACGTTTAGCTAGAGGAGTTTATGGACAACGTCAGCAAGGTGTTCAAATGATTCGTATTAAACTTCCATTTGGTAGAGTTTCTGCAGATCAGTTAAGAAGGATATGTGATGTTTCAGATGAATATAGTACAGGTAATTTACATATCACAACGCGACAAGATATTCAAATACATTATGTGAGTTTAGATCGAACTCCTCAATTATGGGCTGAGCTGGAAAAAAGCGATGTGACATTAAGAGAAGCGTGTGGAAATACAGTAAGAAATGTAACAGCAAGTCCATTAGCAGGTATCGATAAAAATGAACCGTTTGATGTTGCACCATACGCTGATTTAGTTTTTAGATACTTTTTAAGAAAACCATTTGGACAAGAATTAGGTCGAAAAATTAAGATTGCTTTTAGTTCAAATGATTTAGATGATGCATTTACATTTATACATGATTTTGGATTTATTCCTAAAATCGAAACTAAATCAGGAGTTGAGGTTAAAGGATTTAAAGTTTTGATTGGTGGTGGATTAGGGGCTCAGCCGTTTTTAGCGAAAGTTGGATATGAGTTTTTACCTGAAGAAGAATTAATTTCATTTTTGGAAGCTGCAGTTAGAGTTTTTGATAGACATGGAGAGCGTAATTCAAGACATAAAGCAAGGATAAAATATTTAATTGCTAAAGTAGGAATTGAAGAGTTTTTGAGTTTAGTAGAAGCTGAAAGAAAAGCGATTCAATACCAAGCTGAAGATTTCGTTTTGATTCCTCAAGGTGAATTTAATGAAGCTCCAAAGTTTATACTTTCAAAAGAAGAAGTTTTGAATGACATTGAAGATGCTGATTTCAAAAAATGGGTTGAAACAAATGTAGTTGAACAAAAACAAGCTGGATATTTTGCTGCTTTCGTAAAAGTATTGATTGGAAATTTCACAACTGAACAAGCAAGAAAATTAGCTTTAATTATAGAAAAATATACATCAGACGAAGCAAGGTTTACAATTGATCAAAGTGTTTTGTTAAAGTATATCTTACCAGAGAATTTGAAAGCTGTTTATGATGGATTAAAAGAAATTAATTTACATAAATCTGGTTATAATAGTGTGGCTGATGTTACAGCTTGTCCTGGAACAGATACGTGTAATTTGGGGATTTCAGACTCAACTCATGTTGCAAAAGTGATTGAACAATTAATTCAAGATGAGTACCCTGAATTTATTTATAATCAAGAGATTAAAATAAAAATAAGTGGTTGTATGAATTCATGTGGTCAGCATGGTTTGGCACACATTGGATTCCATGGTAGTTCTCAAAAGGTAAATGGATTAACAGTTCCTGCTTTACAAGTATTATTAGGTGGAGGTAAACTAGGAAATGGATTTGGAAGAATTGCTGAAAAAGTAATTAAAATCCCAAGCAAAAGAGTTTTAGATATCATTCGTTATTTATTGAATGATTACTCAGAGAACCAACTAGGAGATGAATTGTTTAATGAATATTATGACAGACAAGGAAATAAGTATTTCTATGATTTATTAAAACCTTTGGCTGATACAACAACATTAAAACCAGAAGATTTTATCGATTGGGGACAAACAGAGCAATTCAAGACAGAAATTGGAGTTGGAGAATGTGCTGGGGTATTAATTGATTTAGTTTCAACCTTGTTTTATGATGCAGAAGAAAAATTGGATGCAGCTAAAACTTCTTTAAGTGAAGGACGATTTGCTGATGCAATTTATCAATCATATGCTTCTGGAATTCATACAGCTAAAGGATTGTTACTTCAAGCAAAGGTTCATTGTAATACACAGTCAGGAATTATTTCTGATTTTGATAAAAACTTTGAAAATCAATTTCAATTTGAGGGATATGAAAACTTTACAGATTTTATACTACAAATCAATAAAAATGAACCTTCAGAAGTCTTTGCACTTGATTATAATAAACGAATGCAAAACCTCTTAAATGAGGCCATAAAATACCGTTCAACTTTATTAACAATTGTTGAAAACGAAAAAGCATAAAAATCATTCTAGGTTTTTTAAAATGATTTAAAATTGCGAAATAAAATAATTAATTATAACATATACAGAACTATATAAAATTAGTTTTTATAAATAAAAAGATTTAAAATGAATACAAATAGACAAAATAATCCGAAAGTTACATTGGTTGGTGCTGGTCCTGGTGACATTGAATTGTTAACTATTAAAGGTTTGAAAGCAATTCAAAAAGCAGATGTAATATTGTATGATGCTTTGGTTAATGAAGAGTTGTTAAATGAAGCGCCAAACGCAGAAAAGATTTTTGTAGGAAAAAGAAGAGGTTTTAAAGCATATTCTCAAGAAGAAATCAATCGATTAATTGTGGACAAGGCTTTTTTAAGTGGAAATGTTGTTCGATTAAAAGGTGGAGATTCGTTCGTTTTTGGAAGAGGCTCTGAAGAATTACACTACGTTGAAGCTTTTGGGATTGAAACGGAAGTAATTCCAGGTATATCAAGTTCAATTTCAGTACCTGCTTTAGCTGGGATTCCAGTAACTCATAGAGGAGTTAGTAATAGTTTCTTTGTTTTATCTGGAACTTTATCAAATGGTGAATTAAATCCAGAAATTAAAGTAGCGACTAAATCTTCTGGGACGGTCGTTATATTAATGGGGATTTCTAAATTGAACGAGATAGTTGATATTTATAAAAAATACGGAAAAGAGAACGAAGCAATCGCAATTATTTATAACGGTTCATTACCTTCACAATCAACTGTTGTTGGAACAATTGATTCGATTTCTGAAATCGCTGAAGCAAATAAAAATTCTGGTCCAGGAATTATAGTAATTGGTTCAGTGGTTGAAATTTCAGCAATTTATAATGACAGCAGTTATTTATTTGAGAAAATAGTACTGTAAATGAAGATTTTAATTTTGTTTCTTTTCTTGATTTCAAATTCATTAGTTAATTGTCAAATCGAAAAGTATGAGAAAAACACTTGGTTTTCATTTGTTTGGAGACATACTTTCAATAACTATGTTCAATTGACTTCTGATATTGGTTATAGAATGTATGATGATTTTTTGGGTGCTAGGAGACAAGATTTAATTAGAGTTTTACTTGAGAGGTCTTATGATCGAAATCAAATTGGATTAGGATTAGCATATTTTGAAACCGTTAAAAAAGGAACAAATATTTTTGAACCCGAAAAGAGATTTTTTTTCAATTATAATTATCAAAAAAGTATTAATGGATTGTTATATAATTTAAGAATAAGAGATGAACTAAGATATTATTCAACAAAATCACAATTAGATAATCGAATTCGTTTAATGCTAAGTGTTGATTATGATAATGAAATTAAATGGTTTCGTCCAAGAATCTCTTGTGAAGGTTTTTTAACAACGACTCAGAAAAATAATTTTGAACAAAGATATACAGTTGGAAATCAATTTTATATTAATACATTATTTCGTTTGTATTTGTTTTATACACTTCAATTACAGTCGAAATTAACAGATGAAAATCGTTTTGTTAATCAAAATATTATAGGTTTTCAGTTAATTTTAAATACTTTTAATAAAAATGAAAACAAAAGCAAATAATGAGTTATTTCCAGTTTTTTTAAAACTGAATGACTTAAATGTTTTAATAATAGGTGGTGGAAAAATAGGCTTAGAGAAATTGAGTTCTGTTTTATTAAATTCTCCTTTAAGTAGAGTTAAAGTTGTTGCTATTTCCTTCATAGATGAGTTGAAACAATTCGTTGAATCTTATCCTTTAGTTGAATTGATTGAATCTGAGTTCAAAGATGAACATTTAGAAGGGATTCAAATTGTTATTTCTGCCTTGAATAATGTTGAATTATCCGAGCAGATTAAAATAAAAGCAAATCAGAAAGGGATATTATATAATGCTGCTGATAAACCTGAATTGTGTGATTTTTTCTTAAGTTCAATTGTGACAAAGGGAGATTTAAAGATTGGTATTTCTACAAATGGCAAATCACCGACAATGGCAAAAAGGATTAAAGAAACATTGAATTATGCAATTCCAGATGAAACTGATGATGTAATTCAAAATTTGAATAAAATTCGAAATTCTTTAAAAGGAGATTTTGATTATAAAGTAAAAACATTGAATGAAATAACTAAGGATTTTCAAAAGCCGTTAAATGAAAAATCTACACTTAAAAGAATGAAATCGGTTGCGTTTTATTCATTATTAGTTATTTCTAGTATGGTTATCGGTCATTTACTTTTGTCATACATTCCTTTTGAAAGTTTAAAAGAATTAAGTGCTGATATTGTTTCGAAGTTAGATTTGAATTTTGGATGGTTTTTGTTAATTGGATTTGTTGCTCAGATGGTCGATGGCGCGCTAGGAATGGCTTATGGGGTTTCAGTAACAACTTTTTTGATGAGTTTAGGTATTCCGTCAATTACGCCAGCTGTAGCAAGTGCAAGTATGCATGCATCTGAAATTTTCACAACAGGTTCTTCTTCTTTGGTTTACATGAAATATAAGAATGTAAATAAAAAAATGTTTAAAGCTTTAGTTTGGCCAGGAGTTATAGGTGCAGTTTTAGGTGTTTTTACTGTTACAATTGTAAGTAAGGAATACTTCTCTATTATTAAGCCTCTTGTTGCTATTTATACATTGATTTTAGGGATATTAATCATTAAAAAAACGTTTATAAAAAATCAATCTAAAAAGAAAATTAAGAATTTGTACCCAGTAGCTTTGTCAGGCGGATTTTTAGATTCTGTAGGAGGTGGAGGATGGGGACCAATTGTTACTAGTTCTTTACTAGCGGGAGGAAGACATCTAAGATATGCTATAGGTTCTGCTCATTTATCCAAGTTTTTTGTAGCTGTAACTAGTACAATTGCATTCTTTTTTACAATTGGATTAAGTCACTGGCAGATAATTTTTGGATTGGTTATAGGAGGAATGGTTGCTGCACCTTTCTCAATTTATTTTTCTACAAAAATTCCCGTTAAAAAAGGTTTGTTACTTGTAGGAACTTTAATTATCTTAATCAGTTTAAAAACAATAATTACAAGTATTATAAAATAGAATAAAATGAAAAAAGTATATTTAAGTGATTCAGGACCAGTAACATCAGATTCTATTTATAGTTTTTGGAGATGGAGTGAAGCTAATGATTTGACTAGTGAGAAAATTGAAGATATTACAAATTACTGTTTAGACTTAGGGATTACAGGATTTGATTTGTCAAACTCATATGGACTAGGAAGAGTTGAAGAATTATTCGGAAATGCGATTGCGAATAAATCATTGAAAAGAGATGAATTTGTTTTGTTTTCAAAAGTAGGTTATAAATCGAATGATCCTCAAACAGGTAAAATAATTTATAATCAACTGACTGAAAAGTATTTAGTTAAAACAGTTGAAGATTCTTTGAAAAAATTGAATACGGATTACATTGATGTTTTATTGTTGAAAGATTATGATCCGTTAATGAAAGCGGAAGAAGTTGTCTCAGCTTTAAACAAGTTAGTGTATAGTGGAAAAGTAAAACATATCGGTATTTCTGATTTCAATGTGTTTGAACATCAATTACTTTCTAATTTGTCTTTGGATATTGTGACAAATCATTTTGAATTGAATTTATTTAATTCATCAGCTGTTCATGATGGCCGATTAGCATTTGCTAAGGAGAAATATGTTAAACCAATGGCATGGGCTCCTTTAGCAGACGGAAGAATTTTATACGGACATGATAATGAAGCTTTAGCAATTAGAGATATATTAAGCGATATAGCATTAAAGTATGATTCTAATATTGAACAGATTGCTGTTGCATGGATTCATAAATTAGGAGCTCTTCCAATTATTGGAAGTTTAAATAAAGAAAGAATTAAAAATGCAGCTACAGCTAGTGAAGTTAAACTTTCACATGAAGATTGGCATAGAATATATAACGTAACAAGAAAATAAGAATGTCTCTAGAAAATTTAGGTCAACTTTCTTTGGAAGAAGTATTGAAGGAAATAGCAACTCAATATGGAGATAAATCTGCTTTTTCAACCAGTTTGAGTTGGGAAGATCAGGTTATTTCGCATCATATTTTTGCTAATAATCTTCCAATTCGTGTTTTTACATTGGATACAGGAAGAATGTTTCCTGAAACGTACAATGTATTAAACAGAACGAAAGATCGATATGGAAAAGTGATTGAAGTCTTTTTTCCGAATAATGAATCGGTTGAAAAATTGGTTACTTCAAAAGGTCCATTGAGTTTCTATGAATCGTTAGAAAACAGAAAAGAATGCTGTAATATTCGAAAAGTGGAACCATTAAATAGAGCATTAAAAGGAGTAGAAGTTTGGATTACTGGTTTAAGAGCAGAACATTCTGATAATAGAAAAGACCTTTCGATAGTAGAGAAAGATGAACAAAGGAATATTATTAAAGTGAATCCATTATTGAATTGGTCGTTTGAAGAAGTGAAATCGGAAATATCAAAGCACAATATTCCATATAATATTCTTCATGATAAAGGTTTTGTAAGTATTGGATGTCAACCATGTACAAGAGCAATAAAAGAAGGAGAAGATTTTAGAGCAGGAAGATGGTGGTGGGAAGATACAAGTAAAAAAGAATGCGGATTGCATTCGTAGCGACGATTCGCAATTCGTCCCAACAATGCATTCGTTCCAATAAAAGATAATAATATCAAAATAAAAAAATGAGTAAAATAAATTATTTAGATGAATTAGAAGCAGAAGCAATTTACATTTTACGTGAAGTTGCTGGTCAATTTGATCGTCCTGCTTTATTATTTAGTGGTGGTAAAGATAGTATCTGCTTAGTTCATTTGGCGCTTAAAGCATTTCGTCCTGGTAAATTCCCATTTCCATTAGTACATGTAGATACGGGGCACAATGCACCTGAAGTAATTGCATACAGAGATCAATTAGCTGAAAAGTTAGGTGAAAAATTAATTGTTCGTAAAGTAGAAGATACAATCAAAGAAAGAAATCTTCAAGATGGAAAAGGAAAATTCCCAAGTAGAAATCCTTTACAAACGTATACTTTACTAGATACAATTGAAGAATTCGAATTTGATGCTTGTATTGGTGGAGCCAGAAGAGATGAAGAGAAAGCAAGAGCAAAAGAGCGTATTTTCTCAGTAAGAGATGAGTTTGGACAATGGGATCCTAAAAAACAACGTCCTGAGTTATGGAATATCTATAATGGTAAAATTGATAAAGGTGAAAACGTTCGTGTATTTCCAATCAGTAATTGGACTGAATTAGATGTTTGGAATTACATTCAACGTGAAAAAATTGAATTACCTTCTATCTATTTTACACATGCTAGAGAATGTATCTTAACAGAGCAAGGTCAATTAATGGCAACGAATGAATTTGTTGAAATTGATGAAGATGATGTTATTGTAACAAGAAATGTTCGTTACAGAACAGTAGGAGATATGACATGTACAGCAGCTGTTGAAAGTGAAGCATATACAGTTGAAGAAATCATCGCTGAATTGAAAGACACTAAAATCAGTGAAAGAGGCGCTACACGTATGGACGACCGTATCTCAGAAGCAGCAATGGAAGATAGAAAAAAAGGAGGGTATTTTTAATTAAAGAACTTAGATATTTAGAAGTTAGAAGTTAGACAATATTTAATGTCTAAAAGCAAAGCGATCTAAAATCTAAAAATCTAAAAATCTACAAAAAAAATGGAATTATTAAGATTTTTTACAGCAGGTAACGTAGATGATGGGAAAAGTACCCTTATCGGACGATTATTATTTGATAGCAATTCAATTTCAACAGATATCATTGAAACGCTTACAAAACAAAGTAAAGTGACTGGAGTTGGTGCAGAGATTGATTTAGCTTTGTTAACAGATGGTTTAAGGGCCGAAAGAGAACAAGGAATTACAATTGATGTAGCTTATAAGTATTTCAGTACAGATAAACGTAAATTTATCATAGCAGATACACCAGGACATGCTCAATATACGCGTAATATGTTTACAGGAGCTTCAAATGCTGAATTAGCAATTATTTTAGTAGATGCTCGTAACGGAATTACTGATCAAACAAAGCGACATAGTATCATTTCATCAATTTTAGGTATTCCTCACGTTTTAGTATGTGTGAATAAAATGGATTTAGTGAATTACGACGAGGCGGTATTCAAAAAAATTGAAAGTGATTATTTAGAATTTGCTAAACCTTTGAATATTGGTAAAATTTCATTTATACCAGCAAGTGCTTTAGCAGGAGATAATGTTGTAACACCATCTGAAAATTTAAGTTGGTTTAAAGGTCCAGCATTGTTACAATTTTTAGAAGAAGTTGAAATTGTGAAAAATACAGTTGTTTCTGATGCTCGTTTTCAAGTTCAATATGTTGTAAGACCTCAAACAGATGATTTACATGATTACAGAGGTTATGCTGGAAGTGTTTTATCAGGAAGCTTCAAAGTAGGGGACAAAATTAAGATTCTTCCTTCTGAAAACGAAACTGAAATAACACGCATCGAAAGTAATTTAAAAGATGTTACTGAAGCAGGAGCAGGTTTACCCGTAATTTTACATTTGAAAGAAGATTTAGATATAAGTCGTGGAAGTACAATTGTACCAGCAAATCATTTGCCATCATTAGAAAAAGAAGTTAATGGAACAATTTGTTGGATGGACAATAGTGCTTATAAACCGGGACAAAAGTTGATTTTTCAACAAAATAGTTTTAGGACGAAAGCGGTAATCAAAGATATTGAAAGTAAGGTAGATATTCATACTTTTGAGAATTTAGAAAGCGACGGTACTATTTCATTAAATGATTTTTGTAAAGTATTCATTAAAACTGCTGATGCTGTAAGTTTTGATTCTTACCAGAACAATAGAAAAACAGGAGCTTTTATTTTAATTAATGAAAATACAAATAGTACAGTAGCTGCTGGTGTAATTGACTAAAAGTTTATAGATGAAAACATTGATTGAAGAGTTATACGAAATTCACAAGGAAAAGACAGTTTTACCTGCACCTTTGTTGGTTAATAATTTTATTGAAACTCTTTTTTCAATTCTTTTTCCTACCTATAATAACAAGACATTTGCAAATAAAGAAAAATTGGAAGAAGAGTATGCTAAAAACAAAGAGCAACTTTCGATTTTATTATTACATGTTAAAGATTATCTAAACGAAGATGTAGATGCTTTTGTTGAAAAATTTTATGATAAATTACCTCTGATTTACAAATGTTTAATTGATGATGCGGATGCAATTGAATCAGGAGATCCGGCTGCAACGAATAGGGATGAAGTCATTCGATCTTATCCAGGATTCTATGCAATTGCGATTTTCAGAATTGCACATTTTCTATATGATTTAAAAATTCCATTTATTCCAAGAATATTAACCGAAATTGCTCACAGTAAGACAGGAATTGATATTCATCCAGGTGCAACAATAGGAAAATCATTTTTTATTGATCATGGAACAGGAATTGTTATTGGAGAAACGACTGTAATTGGTAACTTTGTCAAAATTTATCAAGGAGTTACATTAGGAGCTTTAAGTGTAAAGAAAGAATTAGCAGATACAAAACGACATCCAACTATTGAAGATCATGTAGTGATCTATGCAGGAGCGACAATTTTAGGAGGACGAACAGTGATAGGCAAAAATTCAACCATTGGAGGAAATGTTTGGTTGACAAAGAGTGTGAAAGAAAATTCATTGGTATATCAGAATGTTGATATCACAATTGATGAAAAAAAATAGAGATGGCAAAATTGATCGATTTTATTGGAAATACACCTTTAGTTGAACTTTCAGTTGTGAACCAAAATCCTAATGTAAAACTTTATGGTAAATTGGAAGGTCACAATCCTGGAGGAAGTGTTAAGGATAGAGCAGCTTATGGTTTAATTAAAGGAGGAATTGATAGTGGACTTATTAAGCCCGATTCAAAATTAATTGAAGCGACTAGTGGGAATACAGGAATAGCCTTAGCTATGATTGCTCGTTTAATGAAATTGGAGATTGAAATTGTTATGCCTGAAAACTCTACAAGAGAAAGGGTGTTGACAATGAGAGCTTTTGGAGCAACTGTTACTTTGACTCCGGCTGAAGGAGGAATGGAAGCAGCGATTGATTATGCGAGAGAAAAGGTAGAAAAAGAAGGGTTTGTTATGTTGGATCAATTTGGGAATCAAAACAATCCAAATATGCATTACAAAACTACTGGTCCTGAAATTTACAGAGATACAAATGGAGAAGTAACTCATTTTGTATCTGCAATGGGAACAACAGGAACTATAATGGGAGTTTCTTCTTATTTGAAAGAACAAAATAGTACTATTCAAATAGTAGGAGTTCAGCCAGAGGATGGAGCGAAAATACCTGGAATCAGAAAATGGCCAAAAGAGTATTTGCCAAAAATATTTGATGCTTCTCGAGTAGATCAGCTAATTGAAGTTTCAGAAGAAGAAGCAAAAGAAATGGCTAAGCGATTAGCAAGAGAAGAAGGTGTTTTTTCAGGAATGAGTAGTGGAGGTGCAGTTGCAGCAGCCTTGAAATTAATACCTACTATTGAAAAAGGAACTGTAGTATGTATCATATGCGACAGAGGAGACAAATATTTATCTACAGATTTGTTTGAATAAAGCAAACGAGATTAAATTATATAGAATAATAGATTTAGAAAATAATAAATACAAAGAGAGATGATAGAAACAGACATCATTATTATTGGAGCAGGACCAGTTGGTTTATTTACAGTTTTTGAAGCAGGATTATTAAAATTGAAATGTCATTTAATCGATTCTTTGGCTCAACCTGGTGGACAATGTTCAGAGATTTACCCAAAGAAACCAATTTACGATATACCAGGATTTCCTTCTGTTTTAGCTGGAGATTTGATTGATAATTTAATGGAACAAGCAGCACCATTTAAGCCAGGATTTACACTTGGTGAAGCTGCAACAGAAATCGATAAATTAGAGGATGGAACTTTTATTGTAACAACAGTCAAAGGTACAAAACACCATGCGCCAATTGTAATGATTGCAGGAGGTTTAGGTGTTTTTGAACCAAGAAAACCACCTATTTCGAATATTGAAGATTACGAAGATAAAGGAGTTGAGTACATCATTAAAGATCCAGAATTTTACAAAGGTAAAAGATGTGTGATTGCAGGTGGAGGAGATTCTGCTTTAGATTGGTCAATTTATTTAACAGAAAGAAACATTGCTTCTGAAGTAGTTTTAGTTCATAGAAATTCTTCATTTAGAGGTCACTTAGATTCAGTTCAAAAAGTGATTGATTTAGCTGGAGAAGGAAGAATTAAATTAATTACAGAAGCTGAAGTTGATTAGAAATTGATAAAGGAGCTATTGTTGTAGATACGTTAGATTATTCAACAAATATCCCAGGAATTTATGCTATTGGTGATGTGAATACATATACAAACAAATTAAAGTTAATCTTATGTGGTTTCCATGAAGGTACTTTAGCTGTTCAATCTGCTTTCGCAAGAATTCACCCAGATAAAAAGAATGTATTAAAGTATACTACGGTTAACGGAGTAAACGGATTTTAATATTGTTTAAAATTATAAATTAAGAGGGTGTCCTAAAAGGGTACCCTTTTTTTTAATGAACCATTTAAGGGATTATTAGAACATATAAGTTTCAAATAATATTAATTAACAACCTTGTTGTTTAGTTAGATATAAATTAGCTTATATGAACTTTAATGACTTATAACTTGTCCCTTATTTTAATCGGGATGGTTTAAAAATAAACTGTAAATAATCTTTTTGGACAGATACTTTGTTATTTTGTCTAAGTTAGCTATTCAAATACTTAAATGCCTTAAATGGTTCAAAATTATGTCAGAGCACAAAATTGATATCAATTGGAAAAATTCAGGAGATAATTTGTCCTATTACGAATACGATCGAACACATTCTTGGGAATTTGAAGGTGGAAAAAAAATGCAAGCCTCTGCAGCTCCTGAATACATTGGAGATATAAAATATATCAATCCTGAAGAAGCATTAGCAGCTGCTTTAGCAAGTTGTCACATGATGTCTTTTTTGTTTGTAGCATCTAAAAAGAAATTTGTTGTTGATACTTATCAAGACAAAGCTATTGCTATATTAGAAAAGAATGCAAAAAATAAAATGGCAGTTACCAAAATTTATTTAAATCCAATTATTACTTTCAAAGGAGCTAATATTCCAACTAAAGATGAGGTAAAGCTTCTCCACGAAAAAGCCCACGATGAATGTTTTATTGCTAATTCAGTTTTAACTGAGGTGATAATAAATTATTAATCCAAAATCCAAAATTCAGAATTCAAAATCAATACTTTATTCTTTAATAAACTTAAAATGAATCGATTGTTTATTAGATTGTAATATTAAAGTATAAGACCCACTAGCTAAATGTTTTATCGGATAGGTGTAAATAGAAGTTGAAGTTTTGATATTAGTTAATTTTTCAATTTGTTTACCGTTTAAATCAATTATTTCAAAATTATCAATTGTAATATTAGGATTGTCAAATTGAATTTGAATTTCAGATGAAGAAGGATTTGGAGAGATTACAACGTTTAATAAATTCGAATAATCTGTTTCTGAACTAATAACCATATTGTTATTTGAAAGTATCCAAAGTTCTGGATCAAATTGAATGTCTTTTATAGGGAAATCTATAATTGCAGAAAACTTTTGACCTGAATATTGATGATCAAAAACAAGTAAAGTATCTTTTGTTTCACCAATCACTTTTATTGGAATTGGCATATCAAAAAAGGTCACAGTTGGATCAGAAGTTGATTGATTTACAGTTAAATCTAAATTTTTATCTGTTTTTTTCCAGACTACTTGATAACTCGGATATCCTTGTTTGTAAAACCAATTTTCAAAAAATGAAGTAAGATCTAATCCGCTTGTATTTTCAAAATGTGTAATTAAATCAGCTGTTCTTGCGTAACTATATTTTAATTGAGGGTCATTTAGGTAACTTTTTATAGAAGCAAAAAAGATAGAATCACCTAATTTCCATCTTAACATATGAAGTATATAAGCTCCTTTAAAATAACTTAAACGACCACTGAAAATTCTTGCGATATTAGTTGTGTCATCACAGAAAGTTGTTCCGTCGGGGAGGGTAGTAATATTTTTAATTTTTAGAGATTTCCAATTATACCAATTTTCAGGATGTAAATGTTGTTGAGCTAAACCCTCAAAAAAAGTAGCAAAACCTTCGTTTAACCAGATGTCTTCCCAGGTTCCACAAGTGATATAGTCACCGAACCATTGATGCGCAGCTTCATGAGCCATTAATGAGAAATTAAAGTCGCCCATTGAGCTCATCGTTTGATGTTCCATTCCACCTCCCCAGCCAAATTGAGCATGACCATATTTTTCTGCTGCAAAAGGATAAATGATTGTTAAGCTGTCAAACAATCTCATGATGTCAACAATTTCAGGTGTATGAACAGAAGCAGAATCAAAAGTTTCGGGATAAACATAATTTAAGACTTCATAAGAAGCTCCTGGATGATTTACATAATCTGAGTAATAAACATAGTTCGTAACACTAATTGCTAACAAGTAAGCAGCCATCGGGTAGTTACTTTTCCAATGATATAATTTGTTAGATCCAATAATACGTTCTTCGACTAATATTCCATTACTTGCAACTCTATTTACTGAGGGTGTTGTGACGATAATATCTATTGAATCAATTTTGTCATTGAGATTGTGTTTACAAGGCCACCAATTTTTACTTCCATAAGGTTCAGATTTCGTAAAAATAATTGGGGCATTTTCATGAGTAGTTTGTACAAAAGTTTGTTGATTATCATCCAATGGAACGCCATGATAATAAATTGTTAATGAGTCTAATTGATGGTTTGGTAGGTTTCCAGTGAAGTTAATAGTTAATAAATCAGTAGGCGTAAGCGTATGAGAGAGTAAAGATGAATGATACAAAATTGAATCTATCGTCATATTTGAAGCAAGATCGAATTGAATTTGATTAAAAGTATTCGAGTTTGGCTTGAAATAAGAAGTGATATCACCAGAAATAAATTTAACAGCTGGATCAATTTGCCAATTACATCGGTGATAAATTAAATCATAATTGTTTGTTACTAAGCTTTTTTCAATGTTTTGATTTAGATGGTATCCTTTTTTTTCTAATTCGATTAAATCATCATAGTTGAAATTGTTATTTTGAGCAAAAAGTATGTTACAAATTGCAAAGCACCAAAAAACAACAAGAGATAGCCGAAATTTCATTTAATAAATTTAAAAACAATCAATTACTATAACAACAAAAGAGTAATTTTATTTTGTAAATTAGTTTTTATCTTTTATTAAAATTTTCTTTTTACTTATTTCGAAAGTACGAGGATCAACTTTTTGTTTTGAAATAGAAGTTGCTGTAACCATTGCAATGAAATCAGGATACTCGATTTTGTATTTTAAATACATCGATTTCATTTGTTTAGTAATAAAGTTTTTATTTGAATAGGTGAATTTATTATACCATTCTGGATTGATAGGTAACGAGTCAGCATTGTAGTAGATACTTATCGTTTTCTCTTTGTAATAGGTGACCAATTCATCACACATTATCCCTAAGATTTCTTCTTTGTTTTTATTGATTTGATACTTTAATATAGGTTCTCCTTTTTGTTGACAATCAAACCAGTATAATGTGTCGGAATTGTTTTTTTTGATATACGTTTTATTTGTTTGTTTGAGATAGAATTGCTCCAACATGATACCATCGTTGTATTTTTCAAAAAAGTTTCCTTCTTTAAAGTACAGAGTTGCATTTTGACCGAAAATAACTCTTAAAGCAATTGAATCGATAGAATTATTTTTAGGGATAAACGTATTGTGATATTCAATTATTCCTTCAAAATAAGGTTCTTTTTTGGATGAACAGGAAAATAAACTAACCGAAATAATAGTAATTAGAATGACAGTGTATACTTTGAAGTTCATCATGCTTGTATTATTTTAATGCTTTTTTACTGAAAACGATTTTTCTATAAACTGCAGTTACGAAAATACTATTTAAAGTACCTAACAATAACATTGCTAAAAGTCCTACGGTTGAAGTTGACAATGGACTAAAATTAGCTTTAATGTTCTTTTTGTAATGTTTTCTCAACTCAGTAATAGTCATCGTTTCGAAAGCTTCATTCGAAGAACGTATTTCTTTCAGCGCTTTTGGATCTTTAATTTGTTTTTCAAACCACATTTCACTTTCAGTAATTTGATGTCTGTTAAATTCTGTGTCAATCTTCGCGTAATATAAATACATGAAAGTACTAACTAAAATGGCATATATTAAACCTGATGTCATTCCGTTTTTCACATCTTTTAAAGCACTACTTTCTTCATCGATTTCTTTACGTTTCGTTAAATATAAACCAACAGAAATTGAACTTAATAGAAGAAAAATATTTGTCATAACTGCAGGAACAAGCATTTCGTTTGCTTTTCCCATTCCTAAAAAACTAATTTTCACCATCATCCAAATGAAAGCGAATAAAATCCCAACTTTAACTGTAATTTTCATTTTAAGTATAAAAAAATCCCGATCTAGTTATCTAAATCGGGACAAATGTAATTATTCCTTTTCTTAACGATTCATTGAAACTAAGAATTCTTCATTCGACATAGTGTTTTCCATGTTTGATTTTAAGAATTCCATTGCTTCTACTGAATTCATATCAGCGATAAATTTACGTAACAACCAGATTCGTTGTAAAGCATCTTTTCCAACCAATAAATCTTCTCTTCTTGTTCCAGAAGCTAAAATATCAATTGCAGGGAAGATACGACGATTAGAAATTTTACGGTCTAATTGTAACTCCATGTTACCAGTACCTTTAAATTCCTCGAAGATTACTTCATCCATTTTAGAACCAGTCTCAGTTAAAGCTGTTGCTAAAATAGATAATGAACCACCATTTTCAATTTTACGAGCTGAACCGAAGAAACGTTTTGGTTTGTGTAATGCGTTTGCGTCTACACCACCTGATAATACTTTACCTGAAGATGGAGAAACAGTGTTGTATGCTCTAGCTAAACGTGTAATTGAATCCAATAAGATACAAACATCATGTCCACATTCAACCATTCTTTTCGCTTTTTCAAGAACCATATTGGCAACTTTCACATGGCGATCAGCTGGCTCGTCAAAAGTTGAAGCAATTACTTCCGCTTTAACGCTTCTAGCCATATCAGTTACCTCTTCAGGACGTTCATCGATCAATAATACGATCAAATAAGTCTCAGGATGATTTGCAGCGATTGCGTTTGCAACATCTTTCAATAACATTGTTTTACCCGTTTTAGGTTGAGCAACGATTAATCCACGTTGACCTTTACCAATTGGAGCAAACAAATCCATTACTCTTGTTGAAAGTGTTTCTTGTTTATGTCCTGTTAATTTGAATTTTTCATCCGGGAAAAGAGGAGTCAAGTATTGAAATGGTACACGATCACGAATGTATGAAGGATGACGACCATTAATTGATTCAACTTTTACTAAAGGGAAGAACTTTTCACCTTCTCTCGGAGGACGAATAGATCCTTTAATTGTATCTCCTGTTTTAATTCCAAAAAGTTTGATTTGACTTTGAGAAACATAAACATCATCTGGAGATGATAAGTAATTGTAATCTGATGAGCGTAAGAAACCAAAACCTTCTGGTAATACTTCTAAAACTCCTTCAGCTGTAACAATACCAACTAAATCATACATTTCTTCATCTTTCTCCAATTGTTGATTGATGGCGTTTTGATTGTTGTTGTTGTTATTGTTATGATTATGTTGAGGATTGTTATTTCCTTTGTTATTATTGTTATTGTTCGGGTGATTGTGTTGCGGTCTATTTTGTTGATTTGGGTTGTTGCGTTGTTGATTTGGATTTTCCCCTTGATTTACAGGTTTTTTGTAATTAGGGTTATTTGGGTTTTTATGATTTGTATTTTGATTTTTATTTTCAAAACGTTCTCTTTGTTGATTTTGAACTGGTTGTTTAGGTTCGATATCTAACAAATTTTTACCAGCTGTAACTGGTGCAACATTTTCTTTAGCTTCAGGTGTAACTGATTCTGACGTTACTTTCTCACCTTTATCAGCTTCTTTTTCGAATAAATTTGGTTGAACGGTTTTATTTTCTGTACTAGCTCCGACAACAGAACCAGTTGAAGATGCAATTTTTTTAATTGTTCTTGCTCTTTTTGGTCTAGGAGTTTCTAAATCTGTAGTTTCAACTTTAGCCGTAATTTCTTCCGATTTTACTTCAACTATAGGTTCAGATTTCTCAATAACCTTTTCAACCTTAACTTTTACTTCTTTAACCTCTTTTACTTTTGGAGTTTTAGTTGGTTTAGAAGTTTCTTTTTGAACTGGTCCTGAAATGATTTTTTCAATTAAATCTGCTTTTTTAAGCGCTTCGAAATCTTGAATTCCAATAGTTTTTGCAATTTCTTTTAAGTCAGGAAGTTTTTTACTCTCTAATTCTTTTTTATCCATAAAAAATGATAAATGTTTTCTATTATGAAACCAAAGGTTTATTTATTTGAAATGTTTTGATTGTTGTGGGATTTGAAAAATTAGTAGTCTTCCCACGATACAATATTAAACATTTTCTTTATTTCGACAATAAAAAAAACATAAAAGGTTTAATTAGATATTAACATTAAATGTTTAATTTTTAATAATACTTATTTTTAGTTCTAAAATAGCTGAATATCGCTTCAAATAATTTTGTAGTATATTTGAAAAAATAATTTTAGAACTTACATATGAAATCATTAAATACTTTATTTTGGTACGTCACATCATTTATGTTGATTGGGTGTTTCTTTTATTTGGAGACCTTATTTCCAAGTATTAACAATAAAGTTTTTCAAACGATAAGATATCTATTAATGGGTGTTTTATTTTTTTCTTCGATTGATTAAATCATTGGTTGCACCATTAATATTCGCAACTCTTGTAGTTGGGATTGCAGGTCACAGTAATTTAAAACAAATTGGTAGAATAGGTATAAAGAGTATTTTGTATTTTGAAATCGTAACTACTGTCGCTTTATTCATTGGATTGTTGGCGATTAATATTTCACAAGCAGGAGTGGGAGTTAAGGTTGAAACGACTCAAAAGTTTAAAGAGAAATCAACAGAGTTGTTAAGCCAAAACTTAGAACACAAGGATCATTTTGTCGATATTTTTCCTGAAAATATAGCGAAAGCAATTGCTGAAAATAATGTACTTCAAATTGTTGTTTTTGCAGTGATTTTTGCAATTGGTTTAGGAATGGTGAAACATCCAAAACCGAAAGAAACAATCTTGAATTTCTTTGAAGGATTAAGTGAAGTAATGTTTAAGTTCACTGATATTGTAATGTATTTGGCGCCAATTGCTGTTTTTGGTGCATTAGCAAGTACTGTAGCTAAATCAGGGGTTGACATTCTTCAGAATTTATTGCAATTAGTCGGGACATTATATGTAGCATTAATTGTCTTTGTTTTAGTAGTATTTTTACCAATTGCTTTATTTTTTAAAATTCCAATCAAACAATTTTTACAAAAGATTTACGAACCTGTTTCGCTAGCATTTGCAACAGCAAGTAGTGAATCTGCTTTACCTATTGCGATGGAAAATTTAGAGAAATTTGGAGTGGCTAAGAAAGTGGTTGCTTTTGTTATTCCAACTGGATATAGTTTTAACTTAGATGGAACGACTCTTTATTTATCATTAGCGACTGTTTTCGTAGCTCAAATGTGTGGTGTTGATTTATCAATTGGTCAACAAATTGGAATCTGCTTGACATTAATGCTAACTAGTAAAGGTGTTGCGGGTGTTAGAGGAGCATCATTTGTAATATTAGCAGGTGCAGTTGGTTCTATTAAAGGTTTAGATCCTGAAAAGGCAAGTGTTATTTTAGCAGTTGATGCTTTGATGGATATGGGAAGAACAAGTGTGAATGTATTGGGGAATTGCCTAGCAACAGTTGTTATAGCTAAAAGTGAAGGTGAGTTTGATATGGAGATTGCAACTGGTAAAAAAGAGTTTTTAGATTAATTAATCGAATGCTTAGAAATCGATTTTCATCGTTCAAAGACTTTCTTTGGAATCACAATTGGATTATTATTGTTTGTCTTTTTTTAGTGGTAGAATTATTTGTTTTCCCTTTAGGAAATTATCCATTAAATGATGATTGGGCCTATTCAAAAGCAATTAACGATTATCTTCTTACAGGAAAAATTGTTTACTCAAAATTAATTGCAATTCCTTTCCTAAGTCAATTTGGTATTGGTATACTATATTCTAAAATAGTTGGATTTTCATTTTTAAAACTCAGATTGCTTTCAATGCTAGTATCAAGTTTTTCTATATTTTTCTTTTATACATTAATCCAAAATTTTCTTTCAAATAAGGTTTTTCTATTTTTAGCGTGTATTTTTTTTGTTTTTAATCCTCTATTTTTAACAATCTCAAATACTTTTCTTCCTGATGTTTATATTCTATTATGGGGTTTAATATCTATATATTTTATTGTTAAGTTTATTTACACTGAGAATAAATATTATTATTTACTCTTTCTAATAATAAGTGTAATTGGAACTACAACTCGTCAGTCAGGTATTTTAATTCCATTTGTTTTCGGTGTTTGGTTTCTTTTGAAGAATAAAAAAACGATTAATTATAAAACTATAAGTGTTGCATTATTTCCATTAATAATTAATTTTTTGGCTTTGAATATTTTTCAAAAGATTGCAAAGTCTGCTGATTTTCTTCCAATGAATTATAATTTACAATTGTTCTCGCTTAAGAGAGCTATATTAAATGCTCCATTACATTTAATCTCTACCACGACTTATTATTTTTTCACATCATTGATTTGTTTAAGTTTATTTGTTTTTCCAATTGTTTTATCACAGTTTAAAAAAATAAAAACATTGACATTGAATTCTAAAATTAATCGATTGATATTAGTTTTTTTACTTTTCTTCTTTGTCGTTAAGATTTTAGTTTTCAAATCATTTACTCCGTTTGTAGGAAATATTTTTCAACTACATGGAATTGGTCCAATTATAATGACAGGATATAATTCAGATTTAATGGAAGTTCATTCTATTTCACAGAAGCTAATCTTTGGCTGTTTAAGTTTTATTGGGACGATTTCATTTTATAGTTTTTTGATTTTAATCTTCGATTTTATTAAGTCGGAAAAAAATCAGAATGTCAAAAACATTATTTTCATTTTAGGGTTATTAATTGTCTTGTATTTATTATTGATAAGTGTAAACTATGCAAATGATAGGTATTTATTGTTCATTTTACCATTTTACATTTTATTGAATATGCTATTTTTAGATGGCTTAAATAATTATAAATTCAAATGGATGATACTTTTCTGTATCTTCTTTTCAGTTGTAATTGTAAAGGATTATTTTCAAATAAATGATGCAAAATGGAAAGCTATTCATTTCGTGGAGGATGAATTAAATGTAACTGAAAGTAAGATTGATGCAGGTTTAGAATACAATGCTTTCGCAAACGAACATAAAACATTAAAATTTAAAAGTGATAAAAAAAGGTGGTGGTGGATCGTTGATGATCAGTACATTATTTCACCAATTCAACATTTTAGAAATTATAGAATCATAAAAATAATCAATGTGAATTCATCCTTTGTTTCTAATATAAATTCAATTAATGTATTTAAAAGGCCGAATTGATTAATCGTACTAACATCTATTTGCTAACAACTTCGGAATTGTTAAGCGAATTGATTCTATCTCTTTTGTAATTTTGTATTCAAAAATTTCAATTATGTCTTCAGTTTTGATTGTCATTGTTTTAGTGTGTTACTTCGGTGTTTTAGTCGGGATTTCCTATTTCACTTCTAAAGGAGCAAATTCAGAATCTTTTTTCTCAGGAAATAAGCAAAGTCCTTGGTATTTAGTAGCTTTTGGTATGATTGGAACTTCGCTTTCAGGAGTAACTTTTATCTCTGTTCCTGGAGCTGTTGGAGCAGGAGGATGGCACTATTATCAATTGGTAATTGGTTTTTTTATAGGTTATTTTGTCGTTTCTTATGTTTTGTTGCCTTTGTATTACAAATATAATTTAACATCAATTTATCGTTACTTAGAATACAGATTAGGATTTAGCGCTTACAAATGGGGAGCAGGATATTTTATCATTTCTAGAACTTTAGGAGCAACTGTTCGATTGTATTTAGTAATCAATGTGTTGCAAATATTTGTGTTCGATGAATTGAATCTTCCTTTTTGGTTTACGACTTGCTTAATTATGACAATGATTGTAATGTATACCTTAAAAGGAGGAGTAAAAACAATCGTTTGGACTGATACTTTACAGACTGTTTTCATGTTATTAGCTTTGGTGGTTTGTATTTTTTCTATCAAAGATGTTCTTGGTTGGGATTGGTCGAGTATGTGGTCGCATTTAGAGCATAAAAACATGACAAGTCTTTGGGGTACAGATCCTTTGAAGAAAGATTATTTCTTAAAACATATTTTAGGAGGTGCGTTTATAACGATTACTATGACTGGTTTGGATCAAGAAATGATGCAGAAAAATATCAGTGTTAAAAGTTTGAAGGACGCACAGAAAAATATATTATCATTTTCATTTGTTTTACTTTTAGTGAATGCGCTTTCAAAGACGTACAGATTTGAATGAGCAACAACAAACTCGATTAAGAAAAAAAATACACTTAACCTTTGCTGTCATTTTTACTTTATTAGTATTTTTCTTTAAATGGAAAGATGATAAAAGTATAATCGATTTAATATTTGTAATTGCAGGTTACACTTATGGTCCACTTTTAGGTTTGTTTTCATTTGGAATATTAACAAAAAGAGCTTTAAGAAATTTCATGGTTCCAATCGTTTGTATTCTTTCACCTGTGATATGTTTTATTTTAGATTTATATTCTGAAAGATTATTTGGTGGTTATAAATTCGGAAATGAAATGTTGATTTTGAATGGTTTAATAACATTTACTTTATTATATACTTTTAGTAAAACTAAATTGATTGAAGATGAAATTACAATTGCATGATAACGGTTTACATTTGCGTTTTGCACCTTTAACATTGACTCGACCTTTGGGTAATCTTCGAATGGGGATTTTTACGAATGACGAACGTTGGAAATTGTTTTTGCCTGATGCTGAAGTATCTTTCATCACGGAATCTTATTTACAAGCTAAATATCCTTTATCATCAGAGTATGGAATTCAAGTAAATGCTCAAATCATTCCGAATGAAGATGTTGTAGCTTCAATTTGTCATTTAGAAGCAGATTCTATTTTGATGTATAATTCAATTTGGATTGCAAAAACAGGAAATGCAACTAATAAAATAGATTTTATAGGTGAAGAGCCAATTGTACTTGAAAATAGATGGCACATTTACCAGAAAAACGATGCTGTTTTAAAAGCTGATTTTCAATTAATAACGAACGGTAGGGTGTCACAAACTTTATCTGATACAAATATTGTTATTGGTGATGAATCATTGATCTTTTTAGAAGAAGGAGCTGTTGTTGAAGCATCAATTTTAAACACTAAAACTGGCCCGATTTATATTGGAAAAGATGCTGAGATAATGGAAGGTTCAGTTGTTAGAGGTCCTCTTGCTATGTGTGAACATAGTGCCTTGAAATTAGCTACTAAAGTTTATGGTGCAGTGACGTTAGGTCCTCATTGTAAAGTGGGTGGTGAAGTAAATAATGTTGTTTTTCAAGCTTATTCTAATAAAGGTCATGATGGATTTTTAGGGAATGCTTTGATAGGAGAGTGGTGTAACCTGGGCGCAGATACAAATACATCAAATTTGAAAAATAACTACGGTAATGTTTCAACTTATTCTTTTGAAACAGGAAAAGAAGAAAAAACTGACATACAATTCATGGGCGTTTGTATGGGAGACCATAGTAAATGTGGAATTAATACCATGTTTAATACTGCAACAGTAGTTGGTGTTTCTTCAAATGTTTATGGTTCTGGTTTTCCGGATAAATACGTTCCTTCATTTAGTTGGGGGGAGCCATCTCAATTAGTTCCTTTCCGATTCGACAAAGCAATTGAATATTCTAATAATATGATGAATAGAAGAGGATTAGAACTAAGTGAGGCTGAAATTAGTATTTTGAAAACAATCTGCGAGAAATAGGATTATTCTAAACTGTAAAAGTCTTTGAATTGTTTAGATATTGTTGATTTATCAAACTTATCTTTGATTGAATCTGCAATTTTTGAATGATTATAATCTATTTTAATTGCTTCAAGGATATTCTTTTTCCAATCAAGTGAATTGTTTTCACAAATGAATCCATTTACTGTGGTAATAATACTCTCGGCTATTCCGATTTTACTTGTAATAACTGGCGTTCCGGTAGCTAGTGCTTCAACGATTACAACAGAAAATGTTTCGTAATCAGAACCATGTAGGAAATAATCAGTTGATTGAAGAACTGTGTTGATTTGTGTCGATTTAAGTATACCTAAATAATTTATTTTAAAATTATATTTTTTATTTTTTATTTCTTCAATTTGCTTTCCTTCTCCGATTAGATTTATTTCAAAATCTATATCATTTGATAATTGTTCAAGCGCATCTAGGAAATAAAAAGGGTTTTTAGGTAAATTCCATTGTGCAATTGCACAAAATTGAAGTGTGTTGTTTTTAACTTTGTTTTTGAATTGAAATTCACTTGAGTCAATTATGTTAGGAATTATTTGTACTTTTTCAAGATTCAAATACTCTTTGATTTCATTTTTTAAAAACGTTGATACAACTGAGATTCTATAACAATTTTGATAAGCTTTTAAACCAATTTTCTTATAAATATTTGTCTTAAAAAAATGGTTTACTTTAGACCAATGTTCAGTATGGTATTGAGGTAATTTGTGTTTTTTTGAAATTTTATAACCAATAATAGCGGAAGGAAATAAAATGTTTGTGTGAACTAAATTGTATTTTGAAATATCAATTGAGAATTTTTTACATAAACGATTGAATAAGAAGTATTGATATGGAAGGGCGAAGTATAAAAACTTATAATATTTAGATCTAATTTTTATACAGTATTTTACATAATTATCTTCAATTGTTTCTGTTAATTCTAATTTAAAAATATCTTTTGATGATTCGATATCGAAATGTATAACAGTGATTTGAGAAAATTCAACAATTGCTTCAGCATGTTTTTGAATGAAGATTCCTTTTGTTGGATATACATCATTAGGTAACCAATGCGAAATAAACAATACTTTATTATCCACTTAATTTGCTTTAAAAATATAATTTCCCCACGTTGAAAACGCTCCCTCATGTTTTGTTATTTTCCCACGGAATAGGGTGTAAGCTTGGTAACCAAATTCTTCTAAATAATCAGTGACATCTTTTACTGTGTAATTTGCAGCACCAAAAGTGTCGTCATTTAATTCAATCAATATCATCGGTTTAAATCTTGATAAATGATTTCGCATTCCTTTTAAAGCAAATAATTCGGAACCTTCAATATCAATTTTTATAAAATCCATTCGTTCGATTTTATTTTCAAATTCGATATCAAATATTTTTAAATCAATTGTTTCTTCTAGGTCAACTCTATCGCCTGTTGCATATAAAGTTGATAACCCTTCATGTATTCCCGAGTGTAAATCTTCATCTAAAGAAGTGTAAATTGGAAGTGAGGCAACTTGATCAGATAAACCGTATTTATTTACATTTATATTTTTAAATGAATTTAACGCTATATTTTCAGTCAACATCCCATGCTGTTTACTAACTGGTTCAAATGAAATGACTTGACCTTGAGTTAATAAAGATGCTGCAAAAAGAGAAAATTCACCTTGATTTGCACCAATGTCAACTAAAACCATGTTTGATTTAAGAAAATTATTTAAAAATACAATTTCATTTACATGATGGAATCCAGACCAATAAATACTACCACCCATGTAGCTTGTTTTATCAACTTTCATAGTAATATTACCCATACATTTTTTTATAATTATGGGAATATTTTTAATACCTTTTGTATAGTTTCTAGTTCTTAATTTTCGTGAGAATCTAATTAATAACATACCTAATAAATAGGTTGATTTATTAAAAATAAGTGGAGCAATTGCAGCTCTTAATATTTTGGGCATGAAATTACTCATGAATATCAGATTAAGAAATAAATGTTTGAATTAAATGTAATTTTGAAATCGGAACGAAAAAGTAATTACTTTCATGATTATGATTTTCGTCTTTGATTCTTGTAATTTCCTTCAATTTATTTGTTTTTGATTGAAATTGAAAGATTTTATATTGTAATTTATTTGCAATAATGTCTTGTATTTCATCTTCAATTTTACCTTCTAGTACTTCACAAATAATAATAGGTTGATTTTTAATTATTTGATCTAGACCTCCATTAAAAATCTTATCTTCAGTTCCTTCTGTGTCAATTTTAATCAAATCTATATCTGTGATATTATTTTGTTCAATAAAACTATTTAATGTTGTGGATTCAACTTTGTATTTTTTGAAATTGTCAATACCCCAAGTATTTGTAGTGTTTCCTATTCCACTAGCATGATATTCTCTATATAGAAATTTTTGATTTCTCTCTTCATAAAAATCAATTTCGCCATCACTGTCACTTAAAGCTTTTTCAATAAAAGTAATAGTGTGTAATTTATTTTTTTTAATATTTTCCTTGAAAAAATATCTTGGACCTTTGGAAGGTTCAAATGCGAAGACATTTAAGTTCGGGTTTATTGTTTTACCTAACATTGAATAATATCCAACATTAGATCCTATATCTAAAAATGTTCTTGATGATTTAGCTAATTCCTTAAAAATATTGGAGAATTCAAATGTGCAACCATGATCTTCCCAATATAAAGTTTTTGCCATCGTACAAGTTTCATTAGCAACAAAATATATTTTTTTATTGTTATCGGCTTTCACACTAATAATACCATTAATTGGAATTTTATATTTAGAAGAAAGTGATGATCTAAAAGGTCTAAGTATAGATCTGATAATTAGATTAAATAATGGGAAATAGAATATTTTATATAGTAATTGCATTGAGAATGAATTATTGAAATCAAAATTTAATAAGTAAAAATAGCATTTTTCTTTATAATTAGTCAGTGAAATTGCTTATTGGCATAAATTCAGATGAATTATTTATTTTCTAATAACAAAATGCTCTTTTTCTTGTTGTTTTCGTGGAATAATAATTCCCATTCGAAATAGATCAATTGTTAAATTATATTCAGATGATTGAATAATTTTATTCCA
>JAJTEO010000029.1 GCA_021300395.1 Fluviicola sp.
GATAAGTGATTTGCTGCTACACCAAGGTTGAAATGCTTATTGAAAACTACTAACCCAGAAGATACATCGAAGAAACCTCGGCTTCCACCTCTCTTTTTATCTCCTGTAGCATATATAAATCCTTTGAATGGATCAATCTGATCGCCAAATGTTAATTTATCCCAAGCTAAATATTTTTGTTGCCATGTTGCTTTCGCTCCAAACATCAAAGTCCATTTTCTATTTAAATTAACGTGGTATGAATAAATAAAACTTCCTGAAGATGTGCTAATTGTTTTAGCTTGAATATCATTTGTGAAAATAATGCCTATTCCACCTGAAACACTTTTGAGATATTGATCATATGAAGCTGAAGTACTAAAATATGATCCAGAAATATTTGTCCATTGATCTCTATGAAGTAAAGCAAACCTAGGGCAACCGTGAGATCCAGCAAAAGCAGGGTTTAAGTAAATCGGATTAGCATAAAATTGAGTAAACTCCAAATCTTGACTATACAGACTCTTCCCAACTGTTAAGAACAATACAAGTACTAAAAGGAAGTGTTTCATATGCTGTTTAGTTTTAAATTCCATATTATTTAGCAATGTGAAAGTAAATATCTTTATCTAATAAAATCTTCATTTTTATCAAAACGGACTTCTGAATGAATATTTAGTAGCTTTCTTCTATTATTTTTTTTATATATTCGTCAAATGTAACTAAAATAATTCACTATGTTAACTGTAAAAAGACTTTTTGATATTCCATTTCATCAATTGAATAAATATCCTGTAGACAATATGTTTGTCACTAAAAAGAACGGAATATGGACAGGAATATCCACTCAAAAGTTTATTGACATTGTAAATGAGACCTCTAGAGGATTAATTTCACTTGGAATTCAACCTAAAGATAAGATTGCCGTAGTTTCAAACAACAGAGTTGAATGGAATATAATGGATATTGCAATTCAACAAGTGGGTGCGATTGTGGTTCCTGTTTATCCCAATATCTCGGCAAATGATTACAAATATATATTTAACGACGCTGAAATTCGCTTATGTACTGTTGGTTCGAAAGAATTATATGATACTATCAATTCACTTAAAGCTGAAATACCTTCGTTAAAAAATCTCTATTCTTTTGATGAAATAGATGGCTATTCAAATTGGAAATTAATTCAAGATGAAGCTTCAAAAGTTGAATTATCAGAAGTAGAAGATCGAAAAAGAGTTATTGAAAATTTAGATTTAGCAACTATTATCTACACTTCAGGAACTACCGGAAATCCTAAAGGTGTAATGTTATCACACAACAATCTACTTTCTAATGTTGAAGGCTGTATCTCAAGGATACCTGCAGATAACAATTCAAATGTATTAACATTCTTACCTGCATGTCACGTCTACGAACGTATGTTACATTACCTTTACATGTACCTAGGATGTAGAATTCATTATGCTGAGTCTTTAGAAACGATAGGTGAGAATATTAAAGAAGTTCACCCTGAAATATTTACTGCTGTTCCTCGATTGATCGAGAAAGTTTTCGAGAAAATTATTGCAAAAGGTGATGAATTAACTGGAATAAAAAGAAAATTATTTTTCTGGGCAGTTAAATTAGGTGAAGAATTTGAAGTAGAAGGTAAATCTGTATGGTATAAAATAAAGTTAGCGATAGCTAATAAAATTATTTTCTCAAAATGGAGAGAAGCGTTAGGTGGAAAAGTTAGAGCTATTGCATCAGGAAGTGCTGCATTACAACCTAGATTAGCGAGAATTTTCTTGGCTGCTCAAATTCCAATTTTAGAAGGATATGGTTTAACTGAAACTTCACCAGTTGTGGCTGTAAACTGTTTCAAAAAAGGAATGCGAATTGGAACGGTTGGACCTTTATTAGACAATGTACAGGTTCGATTTGGTGATGATGGTGAAATTTTAGTAAAAGGTCCAAATGTCATGATGGGTTATTACAAACTACCGGAGAAAACAAAAGAAGACATTGATGAAAATGGTTGGTTTCACACAGGTGATATAGGAGTTTTAGAAGACAATAAATTTCTAAAGATAACAGATCGTAAAAAGGAAATATTTAAAACTTCAGGAGGAAAATACATCGCTCCTAACAACTTATCAATTGGAAGCGGTACAAATAAAGATATTATTGAAAGTGAAGATATTAAAAATTTAATAAATACAGAAGTTGAGACTTTCAATAAATTTTATGGACATTGGGAACAATTAAAACGTTTCGAATTATTAGATCATGAACTTTCAATTGATACTGGCGAATTGACTCCAACCTTAAAACCAAAAAGAAAAATTATTCTAGAAAAGTATAAAGAATTGTACAATAAGATTTATTGTGATTGATTTCTCTACAACCAAGTTCAGTCAAGACAATTTATATTCGCTTCGATACTCCGCAAAGTTAACTGAGCGGAGTCGAAGTCAACTTTGAACTACTCTTTAACAAAAGTAATTTTGATTAATGCATGCTGGAATTGCGGATAACGTGTATTCGATTCAAACTTCAACGCTCTCAAATAATTATTCGCTTCAACTTTTAAAGGAGTTGATTTAATTGTAGATTGTTCAGCTTTAAATAAAGTAGATGTAATAACACCTTCCCTATTTACAGTTACGTCATAAACAATTACACCTTCAGTAGTGCTTTTTATTTTGAAATCCGGGTTAGTGGTTAAACTTCTGCCCTCGTTTACTACATCTCCTGATATAACTTGAGAAAAAGAATTAAAAGCTATTAATCCAAATGAAAAAAATAATAACGTTTTCATAAATTGTTGTTATTTGTTATTTGGGAATACGACTGTACATCAAAAATGTTACCATAAAAAAAGCCTGTTATTTCTAACAGGCTTTTTTCAATATATTTTTATAAATTAATTCTTAGCAATTTCTACGAATTCATCATAAGAAACTTCTTTCTCATTTAATTTCACAGTGCTTTTGAAAAATTGAATCAACTTTTGATCCGCTAACATTTCCATTACACGGTTTGCTTCTTCTTTTTTAGATAAAACTTGCATTGCATTTTCTGTCAACTCTTTATCTTCCGGAGCTGGCATTCCATATTGAGCGTAATTGCTAACCAATAAACCTTTTGTGAATTCAATTAATTCTTGGTTGTCCAATTTAATATCATTTGACTTAAAGATATTTCCTTGAATCAATTGCCATTTCAAGCTTTTCGCATAACCATCGTATTCTGCTTCAATTTGCTCTGGTAAAATCGGTTTTTCGTTTGATAAACGAATCCATCTTTTCAAGAAAGTATCTGGTAACTCAACTTTCGTTTTAGCAATTAAATCATCATAGATATAACGTGTTAAAATACGATCAGAATCATTGATGAACATTACTTTCAAATCTTCAGCAATTTTTGTTTTCAATTCATCTTCAGAATTAATCACTCCTGGACCAAATAAACGATCAAACAATTCTTGACTTAAATCAGCCATTTCCATGTGTTTGATTTCGTTAATTGTCATTTGAAATTTAGATGAAATTGAAGAAAGTTGATCTTCAGTAATTCCTAACATCGCAGCAGTATCTTTTTCACCTCTAGAAACTTTTGAAGGTTCGATTTCTACTTTATCTCCTTGTTTTTTACCTGTTAATGCTTTTTTAGTAGCCGCATCTTCAACAAATTCCATTGAAATCGTTGATGAATTTAAAATTCCACCTTCTAAAACAGAACCATCTTCTTTTAATTCAACAAATTGAGCTAAAATCAAATCTTTCTCACCTACTTTTTCAGAACTAACTAGTTTCCCATAACGACGACGTAAATCATCGATTTGTTTGTTAACTAATTCAGCATCAACTTTAACTTTAACGTAATCGTATTTATTTTTAGCAGATAATTCAACTTCTACTTTTGGAGTTAAACCAATTTCGTACGCGAATTCAAATTCAGTTGGATTGTTAAAATCACCTTTTACGCTATCAGCTCCTTCTTTCGGAATTGGATTACCTAAAATTTCGATTTTATTTTCATTAATAAATCCGTACAAAGAATCATTTACAACTTTATTCAACGTATCAGCTAAAACTGAATTTCCGTATTGTTTTTGAATCATTGACATCGGAACGTGTCCTGGTCTAAATCCTGGTATTTTTGCTGTTTTACGGTATTTCTCTAAAGAAGCTTTTACTTTTGATTGGTAATCTTCTTGAGCAACTTGAACTTTAAGAATTGCATTCAATGCATCTACATCTTCGCGAATTACATTCATCTTGTCTATATTTATTAAAACTACTTTATACAAAAAATGGTATTAGCGAGCTAATACCATTATAAGTGCGGATAGAGGGAGTCGAACCCACACGCCTCACGGCACCAGATCCTAAGTCTGGCATGTCTACCAATTTCACCATATCCGCTTTTAATATTTCCTTAGTTCGTTAACTAATTTATCGGATCTATTTCAATTTCCCATTTGATAATGGAGTGCAAAGATATTTATATATTTTGAATTCTAAAATATTTTGATACTTTTTTTGAAAAAAGAATCTACTAACTTTTAGTTTGTATTAAATAGGATTAGTAAAATCAAAAATTGTGGATAAAATAGGATATCTTCTCGCAAAATTGATTGAATTTCACCTTAAATTTGTTCTTTAAAACAAGAATAATATGTTAAGCATTGATCCAAAGTCGCTTCCAATTCCAAAGCTTCATCAATATTTATTAGGTGCTATAGGTCCAAGACCAATTGCTTTTGCTTCAACTGTTGACGCAGATGGAAATGATAATTTAGCTCCATTCAGTTTCTTCAATGTATTTAGTGCAAATCCTCCTATATTAATTTTTTCTCCTGCAAGAAGCGGAAGAACGAACGAAACAAAGGATACCTATAAAAATGTTAAAGTTGTTCCTGAAGTGGTTATCAATGTTGTAAATTATGACATTGTTCATCAAATGAGTTTAGCTAGTTCACCATATGCTCCAGGTGTAAGTGAATTTGAAAAAGCTGGTTTCACAGCGTTAGATTCAGAGTTAATCAAACCGAAAAGAGTTGGTGAATCACCTGTTCAATTCGAATGTAAAGTAAACGAAGTAGTTGAATTAGGTCAAGAAGGCGGTGCTGGAAACCTCATCATTTGTGAGGTAGTTAAAATTCATATCAATGAAGCTGTTTTAGATGAAAATGGTTCTATCGATCAACATAAAATAGACTTAGTTTCTCGTATGGGAGGAAATTGGTATTGCAGAGCTGACCAAAACTCAATGTTCGAAATTTCAAAACCAATTACTACTTGTGGAATTGGATTTGATCATTTACCTGCTGACATTAAATCTAGTAAGATACTTACAGGTAATGATTTAGGACATTTGGCAGGTATTGAAGAATTACCGAATGAAACAGATGTAAACGAATTCAAACTTTTGGAATTAAGTGAATTATTTGTATCTTTAGAAGATGAACCTGAAAAGTTAGAGCAATCTCTACACCTAAAGGCACAAGAATTATTAGCAAACAATCAATTAAAAGAAGCTTGGTTAACCCTTCTTGCTTTTAATAATTAATACAAAACAACAAAAACAAATTATTATGTTCAAATTAAATGGTATTGTAAAAGTGGTTAATCCTACTGTTCAAGTAAGTGAGAAATTTTCTAAAAGAGAATTTGTAGTTACTGACGCTTCTAGTATGTACCCTCAAGATATCCTTTTTCAAGCTACACAAGACAAATGTTCTTTACTTGACGGATTCCAACCAAACGAACAAGTGGAAGTTTCTTTCAACTTAAGAGGTCGTGAATGGACAAGTCCACAAGGAGAAGTTAAATATTTCAATACGTTAGAAGCTTGGAGAATTGAAAAAGTTGGTGCTGCTGCTCCAATGGCAGGAATGCCTCAAGGTGGTCCATCTGCGATGACGTTAGATCCTGTAAGCGTTTCTTCATCTCAAGCAAATACAGCTGCAGAAGATGATGATTTACCTTTTTAATTTCTAAAGGAAATATATTAAAACGAGGCTATTCTTTAATGAATGGCCTTTTTTTATGCTCATTAAACTCTAAAAAAGAAATGATGAACCAATATATAAAGCTCCTCTAAAAGTATTATAACCAAGTGGAACACCATAATTAATACTTACAACACTATTTTTATTCAAAATCAAATATCCTCCTATACCAATTGAGGAATAATAATAAGGATGATTCTCATGGAAATAATGATTAGAAATCGTCATTGGAAGATGAGATTTATTTAAATTAAATTTCTGTAAAATAATCGATTGATCCGAAAATAGTGATAAATCCACATCTATAAGAGTCCGTTTATATTTCAAAGAAATAAAATTACGACGCATTTCTAAATTGACCAGACCAAAGCCACTAGTAGCAATTGAATTTCGTGTAAAACCTCTTAAATTAAAAGCCCCTCCTACCCCATCTTGATTTAATCTTGTATCGACAAATGAACTATTAAAATAACTAGGGACTTCTCCTGTCATTTTAGTTTGAATTGAAGTACGAAACATCAAAATGTTTTTTGTTTTGAAAAACGGTCTATATATTCTCCAATTTAAAATGAATTTTGAAAAAGAACTTTCACTTATTAATTTAGGTGAGACAATTACAAAAGACTCAAACCAATTACCGTTTGAACAATACATTTGATTGTCTCTTTTTTCATAAACCAATCCTAGAGAAATATAATTTAAATAACCTCCATTTTCTTCTTCATTATCAATGAGCTTATGTTGAAGATAATCATCATATAATGACTTCAAGCTATCATTCAAATTGATAATATATCGATTCATTGTAATACCGCTTAAGAGCCTAAATCTACTTGAAGAAATATATCTTTGATAATCAAATCTAAATCTTAATAATTCACGATGAATTTTATAATAATTATGATGAATAAAATCGGGATGGCTTTCATCAATATGACTTTGATTCACTCTTGATTCTCCGCCATTGAAGCCTAAAAAATCATAAGAACGATCATTTAAATAACTCCCTTCAATAAATACTTTAGATTTTTTTATTAAATGATCCGTTTCATAGACCGATTGAATTTGAAAACTATTATTTGTCGTATTAAATGCTCTTAAAAAGAGATTTTCTGAATAATGAAACGTTGAATCATCATATTTAAAATAATTGATAACTCCTCCATATCTAAAACCCAAATCATTATCATATGAAAGTATTGGAACTCCGCCAAATGAAGTCCTTTCTTGTAAAATGGAATCTTGTGAATAGACATTATTAAAAAGCACCAAATGAAAGAATAAGACAAATAATCTTATTACCCTTTGTATCCAATTTTCTTGAAATCGATAATTTTCTTTTATCTTCAATTTAAATACAATCATTTCATTACTTTTATAACTAAATAGATTAAATTCAAAAATAATAGAAATGAAAATAACTGATATTACCTTTACCCTTTTATTTTTAATCAGTACAACTTTTATTTTATTTGTAGGAAAATCCATTTTACTTCCTATTATTTTCGCTATTCTATTTTATTTTTTGGTTCGCTCGTTCAAACGTTTTTTTGATCGAATTCCATTTGTTAAACATCAAATTCCCAATTGGATTAAAAGTACTTTTGCTACCGTTTTTTTTATTTACATATTATATTTTATTGTCAACTTATTCATAAATAACTCATTAAAACTCCCGGTTTTTATTCAGAACAATGAAGCAAAAATTGATAAAACAATTCTTTATTTCAATCAAAACTTTAATAACCAACTAATTGAGAAATTCATTAATACACTTGAAAATTTCAATTTCTCTTCGTTAATCAATCCAATCATCAATTCAACAACCTCATTTTTAGGGAATTTAGTTCTTGTGGTTTTTTATTTACTTTTCTTATTGCTAGAGGAAAATAGTTTTAAATCAAAGCTTAAATCGATATTTACATTAGAAGAAAAATTCAATCAAGCCGTTCAAATCTTGCAAAAAATAGAAAGATCTATTACTGATTACATAGGCTTCAAAAGCTTAATTAGTTTGATATCAGCAATCGTTAGTTTTTTCATTATTTACAGTTCAGGATTGGCATTTCCATTTCTATGGGCCTCTTTTATTTTTGTATTTAATTTCATTCCTGTTATCGGTATATTTTTGTCAATTCTTATTCCATCTCTTTTTTCATATCTTCAATTCGACAGTATCAATTCTACACTTATTCTTTTAAGTGTTTTAAGCGTAGTTCAATTATTAATTAGCAATATTCTTGAACCGAAATTATTAGGAAAATCACTAAATATCAGTCCTCTTGTCAGCATGATTGCCTTAACATTTTGGGGAGCTATTTGGGGAATACCAGGTATGATTATCAGTACCCCTATAACTGTTATAATCATTGTGCTTCTTGCAAACATTCCTAGAACTCATAGCATAGCAATACTTCTTTCTAATAATGGAGATGTGTAAATAACAATTTATGTCCACTCAGTATTAAACCATCTAATATTTTTAAATTAACTTTACCGAAAAATTATAAAAAATGATTTCAATTGACGGTTTAGGTGTAGAATTTAGTGGTAAAACATTATTCAGCGATGTTTCATTCGTAATAAATGAAAATGACAAAGTTGCCTTAATGGGTAAAAATGGTGCTGGAAAATCTACTTTATTAAAAATTTTAGCTGGAATAAATAAACCGACAAAAGGAAATGTTTCTGCTCCGAAAGAATATGTCATTGCTTATTTGCCGCAGCATTTATTAACGGAGGATAACGCAACTGTTTTTGATGAAACAGCGAAAGCATTTTCAGAAATATCTGGAATGAAAGCGGAAATCGAGGAATTAAATCACCAATTGACAATTCGAACAGATTACGAATCAGACGAATATTATAAAATCATCGAACGTGTATCAGAATTAAGCGAAAAATTCTATTCAATTGAAGAAACAAACATTGATGCTGAAGTTGAAAAGGTATTGCTTGGTTTAGGTTTCTTAAGAGAAGACTTCACTCGTCCAACTTCTGAATTTAGTGGTGGATGGAGAATGCGTATCGAATTAGCTAAAATCTTATTAAGAAAACCTGATTTAATTTTATTAGATGAGCCTACCAATCACATGGACATCGAATCAATACAATGGTTGGAAGATTTCTTAATCAATAATGCAAAAGCGGTTGTTGTAATTTCTCACGATAGAGCTTTTGTTGACAATATTACGAATCGTACGATTGAAGTAACGATGGGAAGAATTTACGATTACAAAGCGAAATATTCTCATTACTTAGAACTTCGTAAAGAACGAAGAGCACAACAACAAAAACAATTTGACGAACAACAAAAATTTATAGCTGAACAAACGGAATTTATTGAGCGATTCAAAGGAACTTTTTCAAAAACTTTGGTTGTTCAATCTCGTGTGAAAATGTTGGAGAAATTAGAAATCATCGAAGTAGATGAAGTAGATACTTCTGCATTAAAATTAAAGTTCCCTCCTGCCCCACGTTCTGGAAGTTATCCAGTTGTTGTAAATGAATTAACAAAAAAATATGGTGATCATACCGTTTTTGAGAAAGCCTCATTAACTATCGAACGTGGTCAAAAAGTCGCTTTTGTAGGTAAAAATGGGGAAGGTAAATCAACCATGATCAAAGCCATCATGAAAGAAATTGACTTTGAAGGTTCATTAGAATTGGGTCACAATGTTCAAGTTGGATATTTCGCACAAAATCAAGCGGCTTTATTGGATGAAAATTTAACTATTTTCGAAACCATCGATCATATTGCTGTAGGCGACATTCGAACTAAAATCAAAGATATATTAGGTGCTTTTATGTTTGGTGGAGAAAATTCTACAAAGAAAGTAAAAGTATTATCAGGTGGTGAAAAAACGCGTTTGGCAATGATCAAATTATTGTTGGAACCTGTGAATTTATTAATTCTCGATGAGCCTACAAACCATTTAGATATAAAAACAAAAGACATTATCAAAGACGCATTAAAAGCGTTTGATGGTACGTTAATTCTTGTTTCTCATGACCGTGATTTCTTAGATGGTTTAGCCACTAAAGTTTTCGAATTTGGTAACAAACGTGTGAAAGAACATTTCGAAGATGTAAAAGGTTTCCTTGCAAAGAAAAAAATGGAAAGCTTGAGAGAGATTGAAAAATAATCTTTTTATAGTTGATAATTGATAGTTAATAGTTGATAGCGAGAACTTTTAACTTTTAACTTTTAACTATATGTAAATTATTTACCACGGTATATTTATTTTAATTATCTTTACTTAAAATATTAAGAAATGGAAACAATCTTATACCCTGAAAAAGAACGTGGACATGCGAATCATGGCTGGTTAAACGCAAAACATTCGTTCAGTTTTGCGAACTGGTATAATCCTGATAAAATTAATTTTGGCGCTTTACGTGTATTAAATGATGATATCGTTGCACCTAAAATGGGATTTGGAACGCATCCTCATGACAATATGGAAATCATAACGATTCCATTGAGAGGTAAATTGGAACATAAAGATTCAATGGGGCATACATCTGTAATTACTACTGGAGAAATTCAAGTAATGAGTGCTGGCACAGGTATTCTTCACAGTGAATTCAATGCTAGTCAAACAGAAGAAATTAATTTATTTCAAATCTGGATTTTTCCGAATAAACGAAATGTAACTCCACGTTACGATCAAATTGATATTAATTACACAAAAGCAGAAAACAATTTTTTACAATTGATTTCTCCAAATGCTGATGATGAAGGCTCTTGGATTCATCAAGACGCGTGGATTTTCATCAACAAACCATCAAAAGGCAAAGAAATTGTATATCCAATTAAAAAAGATGGAAATGGTGTTTATATCATGGTGATAAATGGATCAATTACCGTTGATGGAAATAAATTAACAAACAGAGATGCGATAGGTGTTTATAATACAAAAGATGTAAGTATTTTTGTAAACGAAGATAGTGAAATTCTTTTCTTAGATGTTCCTATGATTTTTTAACACACAAATATTCAAAAAATGAGCAGAATAATAGAAGATTTAAACTGGAGATACGCAACAAAAAAATTCGATTCTACAAAAAAAGTTAGTACAGAAAATTTAAACATTATAAAAGAAGCACTGCGCCTTACACCTACTTCTCTTGGTTTAATGCCTTTGAAATTTTTAATTATTGAAAATCCAGAATTAAGAGAAAAATTAAAAGGTGCTTCAAATGGACAAACTCAAGTAACTGATGCTTCACATTTAATTGTTTTATGTTCAATCATTGATACAAATGAAACACATGTAGATGATCATGTTACATTGATGTCGAGTGTAAGAAATGTCGACAAATCAACATATGATGGTTTTGGAAAATATGCAAAAAGTTACTTGACTACATACACAGTAGAAAAGAAACAAAACTGGAATTCAAAACAAGCATATATTGCTCTAGGAGTATTAATGAGTACTTGTGCTCAATTAAGAATTGATGCAACTCCTATGGAAGGATTTAGTCCCGAAGGTTATGATGAAATTTTAAATTTAAAAGCACAAAATCTTCACGCTGCTTTAGTTTGTCCGATTGGTTACCGCCATGAAGATGATAAATACCAATACTTGCAAAAAGTAAGAAAACATCACGACGATTTATTCGAAACTTTATAAAAATTTTGGATTTTGAATTTTGGATGAATATAATCCAAAATTCAAAATCTAAAATCTAAAATTCGATTACTACCAGATCAATACTCTTTTCTCTGGAGCTAAATACATTTTATCACCTTTCTTCACTTTGAAAGCAGTATAAAACTCTTGAATATTACTTAAAGGTCCATTAATTCTAAATTGTGCTGGAGCATGAACATCCGTCATAATTTGATTTCCTAATGCTTCATCATTAATGTTTACCATCCAAGCATAACCATACGCTAAGAAATAACGTTGAATTGGCGAAAACCCACTAATTTTCACATTGTTTTTGTATTGAGGTGTTCTTTTAAATGCCTCTAAACCCATTACAACACCTCCTAAATCAGCGATGTTTTCTCCTTGTGTAGCTTCTCCGTTCACATGCTTATTTCCTAAAACTTTGAAATTATTGAATTGCTCAACAATCAACTTTGTTTTCACCTGAAACTTAGCTAAATCTTCTGGTGTCCACCAATTATTTAAATTTCCATTTTCATCGTATTGACTTCCTTGATCATCAAATCCATGTGTGATTTCATGTCCAAATGTAGAACCACCAATAATTCCATATAAAATAGCATCATCTGGCATTCTTCCTTCGAAACCTGGAACGATAATATTACAAGCAGGTACAACAATCTCATTATTACTTGGATCATAATAAGCATTATATGTTTGAGGATACATAGCCCACTCAGACTTATCTACTTTCTTACCATATTTAGAAGCCATAAAATTATAATCCCAAGTATTAGAATTCATTACATTTTGACAATAAGACTCTCTAGTGATCTTTAGTTTACTCATGTCTTTCCATTTATCAGGATAACCAACTTTCATTACAATTTTACTTAATTTATGTAATGCTTTTTTCTTTGTTGGTTCACTCATCCAATCTAATTTCTTGATATGTTGAGCGTAAACATCTCTAATAGAATTCCCGATTTCTAACAACTTCTCTTTTGAACCTGCAGGTAAATATTCTTTCACGTAAATTTGACCAATCAATTCACCTAAAGAACCATTTGTTTGATTAACAATATTTTCCCATCTAGGTTTTTGTTCTTTTACACCATTCATAATGGTAGCGTAAAATTTAAAGTTTTGCTTTCTTATTTTACTCGTTAAATAATTAGAGTAAGAATCAATTAAATTCCACTTTAAATAAACTTTCCAATCTTCTATAGAAACAGTTTTAACCATTCCGTTTAAAGCTTGAAAAAATTCTGGTTGACGAACAATCACTGAATCAGCTTTTTTAACACCTAACTCTACTAAAACATTCTCCCAAGATATATTAGAAGTCAATTCATTAAATTTTGAAAGTGACATTTTATTGTAATTTTTCACTGGATCTCTTTGTTCCTCTAATTTTCGAGAAACCTTTGCTAAGTCACTTTCTAATTTATAAATAATTGAAGCATTCTTATTTGCAATCTCTTTTGATTCGCCCATCAACAACTGCATTGCTTGAAGGTGTTTTTTATACTCTGAACGAATTTCTGTTGTTCGTTCATCAGTATTAAAATAATAATCACGATCTCCTAATCCTAATCCACCTTGCATAAAGAACAAAGCGTATTTTAAACTCATTTTATCATCTTGACCAATATAAAAAGAGAATGCAGGACTTGAGCCAATTGTATGAAGATGAGCTATTTCTTTCATTAAAGTTACTACATCCTTAACCGAAGCAATTTTTGCCAATTCTGATTTTAAAGGAGTCAATCCAGCTTTTTCAATTGCAATTGTATCCATACCAGAAGCATAGAAATCACCAATTTTTTGTTCGTTACTCCCCTGTTTTGCATCCGTCAATGCTGCAGACTTTTCACAAATCTGTCTGATTTGACTATTAATAGTATCTCCAATTGTATTAAAAATACCATTACTTTGATCAGATGCAGCAATTGGATTCTTTTTAAACCAACTACCATTGGCATGATAAAAGAAATTTGAAGTTGGACTTACAGTGGTATCTCTATTTGTTAATAAAGGATCTACAAATGATTCATTTTTATTTGAATTACAAGCAAATAAAAACAACGAACCAAATGAAAAGAATAAAAATTTTGAAGTAAAATTCATAGTTTAACGTTTGTTTTATGTCTCTGATTAAAAATTTCAATCAATAATATCTTCAAAGTTAAACATCCATTTATTTAGAAACAATCAATTTCAAAAATAAACTATGAATTCAGATTCAATCCTTACATTTGACCAAACAATAAAACATGAAGATTAATTACAACTTTGAACTTAACGATTGGATGGCATTTCAAGAATTCCATTTGAGCGAATCTAAACAATTTAAGAAAACTAAATTAATCACCACTTTAACTGTGCCAATTGTATATGGTCTCTTCATTTTAAACGATGCAATGAAAGGTGAATTAGATATAATTCCAACAAGTATTTTCACTGTTATTTCAATTCTATGGATGATTTACTATCCAAAAAGATTAACCATCCGTACATTGAAAAAAGTAAAGAAAATTTTAGAAGATCCTGCAAATTCTAAAATATTTGGCATTCATACAATTGAACTTTCGGAACAAGGACTAAAAATCACAAAACCTGAAAGCGAAAATTTTATTAATTGGAGTGGATTAATTCGAATTGCAGAGACAAAAAACTATTACTTTATTTACAATACAACTATAAGCGCTATTGTCATTCCTAAAGTAAAAATTGAAGAAAATTTAAGTGAATTTGATTCTTATTTAAAAAAATATTTTCAAAATTAAATCCTGAAAATTAGTAGGTAAAATCAGAATTACATGATTTATGTCAGTTAAAAAATCCATTTATATTTCTAACTTCGCACTCGTAAATCCTTGTTTTTGGATGCTGATTATTAACAAAAAACGAAATTTAAATGAGTATTGAAAAAGAATTAAATGCACGTAGTGGTTCAAAATGTGAACTTTGTGGAGCAGATCATGAAATATCAGCATTTGAGGTTGCGCCTCTACAAAACAATGGAAGAGTTGATGATTACATTTCAGTTTGTGGAACTTGTAAAGATCAAATAGAAAATCCTGAAAAAGCAGATACTAATCATTGGAGATGCTTGAATGATAGTATGTGGAGCGAAGTTCAAGCCGTTCAAGTAATGGCTTGGAGAATGTTGCAAAGACTTAAATCAGAAGGATGGCCACAAGATTTATTAGATATGCTTTATTTAGATGATGAAACATTAGCTTGGGCCAAAGCAACTGGAGAAGGAGAAGATAAAGAAGCTGAAGATTTTCATAAAGATGTTAATGGTGTTCGTATCGAAGCTGGTGACACAGTTGTGTTAATCAAAGATTTAAATGTTAAAGGTGGTGGTTTTACGGCAAAAAGAGGAACTGCAGTTAGAAACGTATCTTTAGATCATAACAATACAAATTATATTGAAGGAAAAGTAAATGGTCAAACAATTGTGATTATTACTGAGTACGTTAAGAAATCGTAACTTCGACTCCGCTCAGTTTACGATTAAAGATTATGAATTTTGGATTATGAATTGTAATCCAAAATTTAAAATCCAACATTCAAAATTATTTGCGGTTTTTCCATTTAGGTTTCAAAATTGGCAATAAAACCATCAAAACCACAATATAAATCGGATAGATAAAAGTACTTAATGGTAACATGGCCCATGTTTTCAAACGATTTATTTTATTAAAATAAGGAAAGTATACAACCAGTTCCAACATCATTTTCAAACCAACAAATAATATTAATTCAATCCATTTGTGATGAATAATCTCAAGAACCAACAGAATTGAAAATCCAATATGAATCATGGCTGCAATTACAGCCAATCCATTACTCAATTGATCCCCTACTTTATTCCCTTTTGATATCCAACGTAATCTCTGAGAAATAAAATCCTTTACTGATAAAGGTGTAGCTGTTGAAACCGAACAAGACACATCAGTTACTAGCTCAATTGAACAATTATTTTTTCTAAAATCACTAAGTAAAAATATATCATCCCCTGAAGCAATTGTTCGATGATTTTCGAATGAATCGAATTTCAAAAATGAACTTCTTTTAAATAACAAGTTTGCACCACTTGCTAAAAAAGGACGAAACAATCCTGAAACAGAAGTGTTCATTGCATTCGACAAAGCAAAATCCAATTCAAAGAGTTTTTGTACAAAATTCTTTCCTTTCATTACTACAGGAAGTATCAAAAGGTCTTTAATGTATAATTTTTCTAATGATTCAAAATAAATTTCATTTAGCTCTATATCAGAATCTAAAGTCAATAAATAATCAGTTTTTATATTTGAAACCGCTAAACGAATCGCTTGTTTTTTACCAAAACGATTTTCAGGCATTTCTAAGATCGTAAAATCGCATTTTAAATCATGAATTAGACTTAATCCATCATCTTCTGAATGATCATTCACAAAGTAAATGTGTTTTGGAAATCTGGATTGTCGATTAATACTATCAATCAAATTTGTTAAATTTTCAGCTTCATTTCTAAAAGGAATGACGACCGAAATTTGATCCAATGAAATAAAAACAATTCCTGTATTTGATTTTGAAAATTGTTTTTTAAATCCAATTAGAACCAAAACTCCTAGAAAAGTATAAATCGATATGTAAATTATTTCAAGCACGTTCTACTTTTCTTTTACAAATAAAAACACTCAAAATAGACGGAAATGCTAAATTCACAATCCATAATAAAACAGAAGAAATTATTATTTCTAATTCGGCATATCCAAGTGCTGACAAAACAATTAAGGCGACTGATTCACGAATTAACAATTTTCCGAACCATAATGAGGGAATCAATGTAGTCCAAAGAAATATTTGCCAAATCCAAAAAAAGACTGAAAAATTTAAACCATCTTGGAAAGAATTAAAAATCAACCAAAACTGTAATGTAAAAACAAAATGCCTGATCAAACTTAAAGTTAAGAATTGCCATCGAAAACCTTTATTTTCATCAATAAACCTCAACATCTTTTGATAAATTTTCATTTTCGAAATAAATCCTATTGTAATAAATTCAAAGAAGAAATAAAACATCAATGAAATAATCACAATCAATGAAATTAGAATCAATGACATAATAAACGAAAATTCAAAAGGCAATTTTTGAAGAAATAACAATGACAAAAAACCAAAGAATATACTCGCAAAAAACTGAGCAAAATTCGAAAGCAGTGTCATCAAAATAATTGAAACTCGAAAACGTCTTTGAAAATAATATATTCGACCAATAAAATTCCCTAACATATTCGGAGTCAATAAACCAGTTGCTATCCCAGCCATAAAAGATTTAAAAACAACCTTTTGACCTTCATTTACACTTATTACTTTTAATGTAATCAACCATTTTCTTTAATTGAAACGTCATCCCAATCAGAACTTTCAACTTTAGACAATTGATTTCCTATCAGCCATATTAAAGCCAGCAAGAGAATCATTTTCAAAAAAATGAACGAATATCCTTGTTTTTTTATAGTTTTAACCAACGAAGTATAAAATAATGGTTGAAGATAAAATAATTCTTGGAATTGACCCTGGTACAACCGTATTAGGGTATGGATTAATTCACGTGAAAGATAACAAAATCAAATTAATTAACTTCGGAATTATTCAATTAAACAAGATTACCAACCATCCAGACAAGTTAAAAAAGATTTTCGATCGATTAACGGCAATCATCAAAGAATACAAACCAGATGAAATGGCAATCGAAGCGCCTTTCTTTGGCAAAAACGTTCAATCCATGCTTAAACTAGGTAGAGCTCAAGGTGTTGCCATAGCTGCCTCGTTGAGTTTTAATGTTCCTTTTGAAGAATATACACCTAGAAGAATTAAACAATCTGTAACAGGAAATGGAAATGCTTCAAAAGAACAAGTTGCAGCAATGCTCCAAACATTATTAAACTTTCCTGAAATGCCCAAATATTTAGATGCTACTGATGGTTTAGCCGTTGCTGTTTGTCATCATTTTTCTGGAGGAACTGGAGAACATAATAAATCAAAAGTTTCAGGTTGGGATTCTTTTCTTAAACAAAATCCGGATAGAAAAGCTTAGAGGGATTTTGAATGTTGGATGTTGAATTTTTAATTGTAAATTTTGCTACAAATCACAATTTTCTGATAATACTGCTTTGTAAATGCAGATGAGCATGTGATTCAATATTAAATTACTTATTTTCAACCATTAACCATAAACGAAACCTTATCTCCCAGCTTGTTCTTTAGCAAGATATAAATTTACTTGATCCAATACTTCTGAATCAATTTGATGTTTCGCTAAAATCGCCAAACCTGTCTCACTCATCACTTTGTGATTTTGTTCCAATGATGGCATTTTTTGCAATACATAACATTCCATAACTGTCATATCCTTCAAAATAGAAACCAATTTCTTTTCAGAAATTAAATTATCTGGAGCAGGAAGTCTTTTTATTTTAGCTGTAGTACAACTGAAAAATAGAAAAAGAAAAAATATAGGGATAATTCGAATCATCTATTAAATAATAATCGATCACCAACAGTACCTTCAATTACTTTACCATCTGAATACACCAAATTACCATTCACAAACGTCTTATCGATTGCATGATCAAATCGAACGCCTTCGAAAGGAGACCATCCGCATTGATATAAAACATTATCTCTAGAAACAGTTACCGTTTGTTTAGGATCTACAATCACTAAATCTGCGAAAAAGCCTTCTTTCACATATCCTCTATCTTCAATTTGAAATAATATAGCTGGATTATGCGCCATTTTCTCAACCACTTTTTCAATCGTGATTTTTCCTTCTTTTACTTTTTGAAGCATTGCTAAAAGTGCATGCTGAACTAATGGTCCTCCAGATGGAGCTTTTGAATATGATTGAGTTTTCTCTTCAATTGTATGAGGAGCGTGATCCGTAGCAATTACATCAATTCGATCATCTAAAACTGCTTGAAAAATAGCATCTCTATCAGATGCTTCTTTTACAGCTGGATTCCATTTAATCCAATTTCCTTTTGTTTTATAATCTTCAGAAGAAAACCATAAATGATGAACACATGCTTCAGCAGTAATCATTTTATTCTCTAAAGGAATCGAATTATCAAATAAAGCTAATTCTTTAGCAGTAGAAATATGTAAAATATGTAATCTTGTATTGTATTTCTTAGCTAAACCAACAGCCATTGAAGAAGATAAGTAACATGCTTCTGCACTTCTAATTAACGGATGACATTCAACAGGAATATCTTCGCCATATTTTGCTTTATATTCTTCAAGATTTCTTCGAACAGTTGCTTCATCTTCACAATGAGTAGCAATTAACGTTGGAGGAACTTTAGAGAATAAATTGGTCAATGTTTCTTCATTATCCACCAACATATTTCCAGTTGAAGAACCCATAAAGATTTTCACACCACAAACTGTTCTACGATCTGTTTTTAAAACTTCATCTATATTATCATTAGAAGCTCCCATAAAGAATGAATAATTCGCCAAAGAACTATTCGCTGCTATTTGGTATTTATCTTCTAATAAAGATTGAGTCAACGTATTTGGAACCGTATTAGGCATTTCCATAAAAGAGGTAATCCCTCCAGCTACAGCTGCTCTAGACTCAGATCGAATAGTTGCTTTATGAATTAAACCTGGTTCTCTAAAATGCACTTGATCATCGATACAACCTGGTAAAATATATTTTCCTTCAACGTTTATCTCTTCAATATTCGATTCGTTCGAAATAGAAGGGTAAATTTTTTGAATTCGATTATTACTAATTAAGATATCTGCTACAAATTGCTTTCCTTCATTAACAATTGTACCTCCTTTTAAGATGATTGATTTACTCATAATTTCATTCCACGCATTTTCCAAACTCCAAAAAATGCTTCTTTAAAAATACTTGAACTCATTTTAGATGTTCCATATAAACGATCAATAAATGTAATAGGAACTTCTTTCGCTTTAAATCCATGTTTTAAAGCAGCATATTTCATACAGATTTGAAAAGCATATCCCTTAAATGTATTCCCATCTAAATTTATTTTCTCCAAAACTTTTCTTTTGTAACATTTAAATCCAGCAGTAGTATCGTGAATACCTATAAACAAAATAGTTCTCACATATACACTCGCAAAATAAGACATCAAAACACGTTTCAATGGCCAATCTTTCACTTTGCCTCCTTTACAATATCTAGAGCCTATACTGAAATCTGCTCCATCTATTGCACAAGCGTTGTATAATCGTATTAAATCTTCTGGATTATGAGAGAAATCACAATCCATTTCAAAAATGTAATCGTATTTTTTTTCAATAGCCCATTTAAACCCATGTATATAAGCCGTTCCTAAACCTAATTTTCCTTGACGAACCTCAATGTGAATTCTTCCCTCAAATTCGCCTTGAAGTTTTCTAACAATATCAGCAGTTCCATCTGGTGAAGAATCATCCACAATAAGTATATGAAAATCTTTTTCGAAAGACATTACCTTACGAATCATGTTTTCAACGTTTTCTTTTTCGTTATAAGTCGGTATTACTACTATTGAATCTGACATTCTCACAAATTATAAACCACTAAATTAATGATTATAAAATTATCACAACCGATTTTGTTGATTGATTTTTTGGTTTTTTAACATTACTTATGCAAGTAAATCAGTATAGGTTTAAATTAATCTTTTTCACACCTATTGTGCACCCAGCAAATATTTCATTATTCTAATTCTTCCAATGCACTATAAATCAAATCTGACTCAAAACCTTTAGAAGAAACATAATTCAATAATTTACTCTTTAATTGCCATTCTGTATAAGATTTACCTTTTAATTCTTTTTTCTTTTTTATTAAAAGTGCTTGAATAGTTTTAAAATAATCATCTAAATCTATTTCTTTCAACCCTTTATCTATCGAATAATTTGAAATTTTTTTAGCTTTTAGATGTGCTTTTATTTTAATCCTACCCCATCTTTTAATTCTATATTTCCCAGAAACAAACGCTGAAGCAAATCGTTCTTCATCTAAAAATCGATTTGTAATTAGATCTGCTATTAATTGAGAAATTTGTTCATCTGAAAATTTCCAGGAATACAACTTCTGTTCAATCTCCATCTGACAACGTTCTTGATAGGCACAAAACGCTTCCAATTTGGCCTTCGCTTCTAAAAATGAAATTCCTTTTGATTCTTCCATAGCTCAAAAATAAAAAAAGTCAGTCTAAACAGACTGACTTTCAAAATATCTTTAGAGATTTTATAACGTAATCTCAACGTTTTTATCATTTACAAATTTGTATTCTAACAAATGATTTTCGGTAACTCCTCGAACGGAAACCCATTTTTTATATTTGAACAACCATTTTACTTGTCTAGAAATAATTCCATTTTTGAAATACGCTTCTAAATAAGGATGAACTAAAAGTGAAACATTTTTCTCTTTTCGATCAGTCATCAAATAATTCAAGTTATTCTCAATTTCTTCTGCATACAAAATAGACGCTTGCACCTCTCCTGAACCATTACAAGTTGGACATGCTTCTGATGTATTGATATCCGTTTCCGGACGAACTCTTTGACGAGTAATTTCAATCACACCAAATTTTGAAGGAGGAAGTACATTGTGTTTTGCTCTGTCAGATTGCATATGTTCTTTTAATTTTTCAAAAAGAAACTTATTATTTTCTCTGTCATGCATATCGATAAAATCGACACAAATAATCCCACCCATATCACGCAATTGCAATACACGAGCGATTTCTTCTGCAGCTTCTAAATTAGTAGCTAACGCATTACTTTCTTGACCATCAGCTCCTTTTCTATTGCCAGAGTTAACATCAATAACATGCATTGCCTCAGTATGTTCAATAATTAAGTAACCACCACTTGGCATTGGCACTTTTTTACCAAACAACGTCTTAATTTGTTTTGTTACACCAAATTTTTCAAAAATAGGAATTCTGTTATCATGTAACTTCACTATTTTCTCTCTTCCTGGCGCAATATCAGCAACGTATTCAGACATTTCTGTCATCAAGATTACATCATTTACATGAATATTTGAAAAATCTGCATTTAACAAATCACGTAAAATAGAAGAAGTTTTATCTAATTCACCTAATACTCTTTTCGGCGGTGTAGCCGTTTTGAGATTAGCAAACATAAATTTCCACTTCTCTAACAGGTTTTTTAAATCCTGTTCTAACAGCTCAATTTTCTTATTTTCCGCAACAGTACGAATAATAACACCAAAGTTTTTAGGCTTAATACTATCCATTAAATTTTTCAAACGAGATCTCTCTGCAGGATCTTTTATCTTTTGAGATATTGAAATTTTTTCTGAAAATGGCACTAAAACCAAGTATCTTCCAGCTAATGTGATTTCTGCACACAAACGTGGACCTTTACTTGAAATTGGTTCTTTAGCAACTTGCACCAAAATAGGAGAAGCACTAGAAACAATTTCATTTATTTTTCCATCTTTGGGAATATCCTTTTCCGTCTTGAAGTAAAGTAAATCAGCTACGTTTTGCTTACCATGCAACGTATCTTTGGTAAACTTGTT
>JAJTEO010000030.1 GCA_021300395.1 Fluviicola sp.
GGTACGAAATGGAAAACAAAAAAGGTTATTTTAAATTACCCAAACATTTAAAAGTATTACTCCTTCAACTTGGATTAGTGCTTCTTTTTTTGATGCTTACTAGAGTTGTTTTTTATCTTGCAAACAAGGACTCTTTTACTGAAGTTTCTACAAAAGATTTTTTTATCTCATTATGGATAGACTCTATTACAATTGCGCTTCTTTTTTTACCTTATTACACGCTCTTTTTAATCCCATTTTACAATCGAAACAATCGTTTTTACAAGTTGTTTTTCCGAATTCTATTTCACATTTCAAACTCTACTCTAATAATATTCAATTTAATCGATGTAGAATATTATCAATTTACAAATAAACGTTCCACATTCGATTTATTTACCATCGTTGGCGCAGGAAATGATATCACTCAACTCCTTTCAACTTTTATAAAAGATTTTTGGTGGTTAATTTTAATTTTTATTGTTTTCTTATATTTTGTTAATTATTTATATAAAAAAACAGAAACATATATTATTGAATATGAGTCAAAAAAGTCATTTTACTCAACAAACATTTCTGCTTTTTTAATCTGCATTCCAATTTTTCTTTTTATTGCTAGAGGTACCACAGGACTTAGACCGGTAAGTGTTATCGATGTCGCTAGATTTACAGAAGTAGAGAATACAGCTTTAGTATTAAACACACCTTTTACCATGATTAAATCATACGGTAAAGAAAGATTAGAAGAAAAACAATATTTCTCTGAAAAGATTGAAAATAGTTTATTCAATCCAATTCAAACATCTGTTCCTCAAAACATTCTACCTGATGGAACGAATGTTATGGTTATCATACTTGAAAGCTTTGGTAATGAATTTATAGGAACTTATAATCATGGAGAATCTTATACTCCATTTTTAGACTCTCTCTTGAAAGAATCTCTTCATTTTGAATACGGAATAGCAAATGGTAAAAAATCGATTGAAGCTGTACCTTCGATTATCGCATCTATTCCAACATTAATGGATAATCCATACATCTCATCTACTTACAGTGGCAATAAGATTAACACATTACCTTCAATACTTTCAAAAAACGGTTATTCTACCGCATTTTTTCATGGCGCAACCAATGGTTCTATGCGATTCAATAGCTTTGCTCGTCAATCAGGATTTCAAAAATATTACGGTCGTTTTGAATACAAAAATGACAAACATTTTGATAAAACATGGGGTATTTTAGACGAATACTTTAATCCATGGACGGCTAAACAATTGACCAAAATGAAAGCACCATTTTTTGCAACCTTGTTTACACTTTCTTCTCATCATCCTTATTACATTCCGCCTCACATGCGAGAAAAAGTAAAAAAAGGACCACAACAAATTTGTGCATCAATCAATTACGGCGATTATTCATTAAAAAAGTTTTTCGAAGAAGCGAAAAAACAACCTTGGTTTGAAAATACATTATTTGTCCTTTGTGCAGACCATACACCTGCAACTAATAGTAAATTCTATAGTCATAGAACTCAAATGTATCGTATTCCAATAGTTTTTTACCATCCTAAAAAATTAATTCAACCCAAGTTTGAAAAGAAAATATTTCAACAAATCGATATTTTACCTACTATTATAGACTTGTTAAATATAAAAACTTCCTATTATTCTTTTGGGAATTCCTACTTTAAAAACACTGAAAAAGAAGGTCTTACCTATCTTGAAGGAAACTTTCAATACTTCACAAAAAATTATATGTTAACCTTCTCTAATGATAAGGCACGAAATTTGTATGATTTCACTGTTCGAGGAGAAATCACGAAAGATTATCTTTCAATAAAAAAGAAAGAGAGTTTAATAGCCGAAAAAAGATTGAAAGCTATTATTCAACGTTATAATCGTGATTTGATTCAGAATAAAACAACAGTTGAATGATGAACAATGAAACAAAAAATACGCTTTATAATAAATCCAATTTCTGGAGTTAAAAGAAAAACGGATATTCCAACGTTAATAGAACAGTATTTGGATCATTCAAAATTCGAATACGATATCTCTTTTACGGAATACAGAAAACATGCCAAAAGTTTAGCTTATAAATCTTCTTTAGAAGGAATTGATATAGTTTGCGCTGTTGGTGGAGATGGATCAGTTCATGAGGTTGGAACAGCTCTCATTGGAACTCCAACAAAATTAGCCATTCTTCCTGCCGGTTCTGGAAATGGATTGGCAAGACATTTAAACATTTCTCTTGACATCATAAAAGCGATTGAATGCATCAATGATAATAAGTCTATTAAAATGGATACAGTTATCGTAAATGACAAACCATTTTTAGGCGTTGGTGGTTATGGATTTGATGCTTTAATAGCTAAAAAATTTAGTGAGTACCATACTAGAGGATTTGCTAGTTACATTAAATTAGTGATGAAAGAATATTTCAACTTTTCTCCTAAAAACATATCTATCAACATGAATGGTGTTGTTCGAAATGAATCTGTAGTATTATGTACAATTGCTAATGCTTCTGAATTCGGAAATGGTTTTGTTGTTTCTCCTAATTCTGATGTAACAGATGGAAAAATAGAATTGTGTATATTAAAACCATTTTCAATTTGGGCTGCGCCTTCAATCGCATATCGTTTCTTTAAAAGAACAGCTGATAAATCTCGTTTTTCTGAAATCATTTCGTTTGAGAAAGCACGTATTAGATTGACAGATAAAATTGCTCATTATGATGGAGAACCTTTTGATGTGAGAGATGAATTAAATATTCAAGTTGTTCCAAAAAGTTTAAATATCTTAGTCGGATAAAATAATTAATATGTTTATAGAACCAAATATTGAATCAATTTTAGAGAAGCTTTCAAAATTAGATAGCAACTCAAAACCATTATGGGGTGCTATGAGTGCTCAACGTATGGTGGAACATTTAACAGAAATGGTAAATGTCTCTAATGGTAAAATAGAATTGACATTAGAAATACCAGAGGATCGAATCGAAAAAATGCAACAATTTTTAGATTCTGATAAACCAATGGCTAAAAATATTGAAGTTACGTTTGCTCCAAAAGATGCTCCATTGAAAAATGAAGAATTGGAATTAGCAATAGATGAACTTGTTGAAGAATGGTTGAATTTTGAAGAGTACTTCGAAGAGAATCCTGAAAGAACTGTTTTACATGCATTTTATGGTCAACTAAACTATGAACAATGGTTGAAATTACATTCAAAGCATTTTACACATCATTTTGAACAGTTTGGAATAAATTAAATCCATATAAAAAAGGTCAGATTAATCTGACCTTTTTTTGAATTATACTTTTTGTAATTTTATAATCTTTACTGAATTACTACTTTTCACCTTTAAGAAATAATAACCTCTTTCTAATTTACGAGCATCTATTCGTATCTCATTATGGGAAATTGTTTTCTCAAAATTGACATTAACTTTTTGACCACTTATTGAAGTCATCTCAATCAATTCAAAATCGCTTTCATCAACTGATTGAATCAACCATTCGTCAAGTGTCGGATTCGGGTAGATTGAAAACTGATTACTTTTTAATTGATTAACAGAGCTTGTTGAATCATAAACTATAAAAGTTCCCATCATCCCGTCATCTTCATGATGTAAAATGTGGCAATGATACATATATGGCGTCATATCATCTGCAAAATCAGTAAATTTAGTAATGAATTTAACACTGTCATGCGGCATCACTAAAACAACATCTTTCCAACCTGTTTCAGAAACATCTGGGATAGTCCCATTTTTTTCAATCACATTAAATTGAATATCATGAATGTGAAATGGATGGGCTATATGTGTTTTATTAATTAATGTCCAGATTTCTGTAGAATTTAATGGTATTCTAACATTGATCGAATCCATGTCCATTACCTGTCTATTTATACCAAACTGACCTTCCGCTAAATTTGGCATCATACCTGCTGAGGTTGTAATAGTATCAAATTCAAAAACTCTATTTTCGTTAACATCCTGGGTAGAATATTGCGTAAATGGCACTAATGAAGCTGGAATTGAACTAATAGGATTAGATGATTGATTTACCACATTAAAATGCAATATTGGAAAATCTGAACCATTCAAATGATTTTCGGAATACCCCATAATTGTATCTGGTGCAACTCCAACCATAGCTGCTCCAAATATTCCATTAGGCATTTCAGAAGCAAAACTATTCAAATCAAAAGACTGACCATTTAAGGACGATAAATTAATCAAAATATCAGCTCTCTCTCCTGGTGATAATAAAATCCTATTCATTTGAGCAGGAATATCTTTATAACCTCCATCCGTTGTTATTTGATAAAAATCCATCCCATTAGAGAAACCAAAATAATAAGAACGCATACTACTTCCGTTTAACAATCTCAAACGCACCACTTGAGCAGGAACATTCAAATTTGGTTTGTATGTTCCGTTTACAAATATTGCCGTATCCATTTCTGAAGAAATTGCAATTTGAGTTAAAACATCAAATGCTTTTGTTTGAACTACTAATGGGAAATCATCAACTCCATAGGTTAAAGGAACCCCTAAACTAGTTTCAAATGGTTCGTGTACAATAATAAATCCTGCTATTCCTTTTGAAACATGCAAATCTGTTTTACCTAATCCATGAGGATGATACCAAAATGTACCAGCATTATTAAGCATCTTAAAAGATGGACTCCACGTGTTATTTGGAGTGATAATTTGGTGAGGACCTCCATCCATCATAGCTGGTAAATGCAACCCATGCCAATGCATGGTGGTATTAACTGGTAAGTTATTAGTTACGTTTAAGGTAATGTCATCATTTTTATTAACAATTAAAGTTGGACCTAAAATAGCTCCATTCACACCATAAGTTGGTGTATTTGTTCCATTAAAAAAAGACACATTACCAGTCTGAATAGACAAATTAAATGTCGTACCTGACAGCGTAGGTGGAATAACTAATTGGTTTTGTGCAATTGAGTCAAATACTTGAAATAATACAACAAGTACAAATATTTGTTTAGATAAATTCATAATTCCAAAAACGTTGGTACATTAAATTAATGCACTAACTAAAAAAATATTAATGAATGATATTTAGTTTTTCAGATGTAGACAATTTGCCATCTAATTCTAAGTTAACAATATAACTTCCAGAAGAAATACTAGATATATTTATCGCCTTCTTGTTTTTTCCAGCTTCAAAATTTTCTTTATCCAAAATTAATACTTGTTTACCTGAAAGATCAACTATTTCAACTTGTGTTTCTGCATTATTCATCAATTCAAATTCTAAAGAGATTAAATTTGATGCAGGATTTGGATAGATATTAACTTTTAAATCTGATTTTAATTCTTCTGTTTTAGCATTCAACATCCCTAAAATTAGATTATGCATTGTTGTAGTGTCTGAAGTCACAAAATTCTGTGTATTAAATAAAACTTCATGATTTTCACCACCTAGCAACACAACAGTTGGCATCCCAAAACCACCATAATAAGCAACTTGAACTACTCCACTATCCATTGGAGCAAAAAGAGGTAAATTATTAGATGTTACCCACGAAGCAGATGTTGAACATGTTGTAGTATTATTGTATGGAAATGCATAACCTTTCACTAATCCAGGGTGAGATAAATTAATATTCTCAGCCATCGCTTCCATTTTTTGAGCAACCGGAGGACAAGAACCGCAGTTTGCCATATAATAAATGATCATTACTGCTTTTCCAGCATCTAAATCTGAAAATAAATGAACTGGGTTATTATTACAATCAACTCCTTGGAAGTCCATTGCTGTAGTTTGAGCTTTACAATTTATAGATATTAAGAACAAAAATGTTAAGCTTAAAAATTTTAATGTTTGTTTCATGGTATTTATATTTATTAACGTAATTGAATAGATTATTTGAATGTGAGGCTATCACATTCTAAATTAAAAAGGAACAATTTGTAATAAATATTTTTGAATGAACATTTGGAGGAGGAGCTTTGTAATAAAATGTAATCTTCTTATTAAAAGCAATGTCATGTTTATCGTATGATAAAATAGTTGGATTTGTAAAGATTAATTGATGAAAAAGTACTGAAACAGTATTAAACTTTTCCTCTTGACTCGTTTTTTTAAATGCTAAACTATATTTTTTACAGCATTTCTTTGACTGCTTAATAGAATTGCAACAACTCTTCTGAGAGGATTGAAAGGAAAGTGAAATAAAATTTCCTTTACAGAAATGTAGCTCAGTAGAAAATTGAATACTCATTAAAAAATAAGTACAAATAAAGAAATATAACATCCGTTTATTCATCGTTTAAATTTAAAAAATAAACGTTAATAAATGATGAAAAAATTAATCTAATATTGAATTCTCAATTTAAGTTAATCTCGAAATAATCTCTTTATCATCGGGAAATAAAACTTCTAACTGTTCACTCGAAAACAATTCAAAATCTTGAAAATCGAATCCAGGAGCAACAACACATGAAACAAGTGAATAACTATCTTCTTCTGCCACTGTAGAACCGAAAATTGTTTCTTTTTCAACTAAAAACTGAGGGGTTTCTCCCTGTAATAAATTCAAACCAACTCGATTTTCTTTATGCCCTTCTTCAGATAAAGTATGAACAATTAAAGAGCTACCTTCGTGAAAAAACCAAATTTCATCACTTTTAATTCTATGAAATTTAGAAACATTATCAGATGTTAAAAGAAAATAAATTGATGTCATTAATTGACGATTTAAATCTGGAATTTGAATGTCAGATCTATATGTTTCAGAATAAAATCCACCTTCAGGATGTGGCTGAAGTCTTAATTTATCAATCAATTCATTAACTCTTGCTTTCATATTATTCTATTGGTCCTTTTGTGAATTGTGTTCCTTTATTTTTGACATTTGGCAGAAAGAATTTTAAATCTAAAGAAACATAACTACCATTAACTAAATGATTATTAAATGTTAATAATGATTCAGAGTATCTATAATAATTATATTGATTAAAAAGTGGCATCAGAGGAACAACAGCTGACCCTCCTACATAAACAATTCCTTTCTCTTCTGTTCTGAATTCAAAACCGATACTTGCGTTAACTGAAAAATTCAATTTATGATCCAATTCTCCGGTATGAATAAAATTATTTTTACCTGTGAAATACTGAATTTTTCTAACCTCAGTAGGATTAAAAATTAACATACCTCCCATTGTAACGTTTGCATATATTTTATCACTTAATTGAATATATACCAATCCATTTAAAGGAATTTCATAATTAATAAATGATAATGTATTTTGCTCAACAAATCCAGAATCTAGATAAGTAGAATTAATCGAAAAATGTCTTTGATTATAATTAATCCCTGTCTCAAACGCTATTAATTTTGTAATTCCAACTCGAACTGTTCCACCAAAAGAATAACCATATTTTTGAGCAAAAGTAGTTGTGAAAGGCTTTCCTAAATAATCAGAAGAAATTGTATGTGATTGTTTACCTGTAAATGAACTAGGTATAATAGATCTAACACTAAATCCGAAATAAGACGGAAATTTTGGTTCTTCTGATTTCTTTTTAGTAGTTTTTTTATTATTCTTGGTTGATTTTGAATTAGTTTGAGCATGAAAACTTGAAACACTGAATAAAAACATCAGTACCAATAAAACAAAATAATTTTTCTCTTTTTTCATAATTTCAATTTTATCATCAATAACAAATAACGCAGTAATTTATTTACGTTTTTTATTTTAATTTTAAATTGCCACACCTATTGATTATAATGTAATTGATAACTATTCTGAAATCCATTCAGTTGTATATTCTAATGGTTTACGATGCGCTTTAGGCCATTCAATTGCAGAATATCCAATATAAAACAAACCTAAACATTTGTCTTTGTCTCCTATATTTAGAAATTCATTCATTTGAGTTGAATAGATTATTTTTGGTGTAGCCCAGAAACCTCCTAGTCCATATGCCGTACATGATAAATGTAAATTTTGAATAGCACAAGCAACAGCTTCAATTTCCTCTATTTCTAAAATTTTTTCTTCTTTCTGACGTTCCATACAAATTGCAATAACAACCGAAGACTTTAATGGTCTAGTAATCATTTTTGCTAACTTCATATCATTTTGATCTTCTTTAGGGGTTAATTCTAAATAAGTTTTCCCTAAAAAATCGCTTAATTTCTGCAAGCCATTTTCGGTAAACACTTTAAACCTCCATGGTTGCGTATTTCCATGGGTAGGAGCCCATTGAGCATTATTTAGTAATAACTCTATCTGCTCTTTATGAACTTTTCTATCACTAAATTGTTCTGGATATATAGTCCTTCTATTTTTTATCAAATCTGTAATTTCAGAAAGATTGTAACGCATGTTTTTCAATTTTATAAAACAAAAGTAATGATTCAACTTCTACAAAAAACAAAAGGGACAAAAATTGCCCCTTTCTATTAACTAATTATTCTCCTAAATTTATTTGAACATAATACTTTTACTGCTAATTGAATGATTTCCTCTGGCGTACTTTATTGAGAATTCAAACCCTCCCATTCTTGAGTTTGCTAATTTTGAAGTCCTCAAATCTGTTGAGGCCAAAAACACAAATTCGTTCCACTCTAACATAAAAGTTGGAATGATTGCATCCATTAAACGATATGTTAACCCTCCACCAATTCTCATCGGTTTATTATTTGTTGTAACCAAACTATGATTATTCACCTGAACCGATAATATTGCTGATAATATTGTTTGATATTGTTTTTGTTGAATATATTGATTTAACTTAACATTTAACAACAAACCTTTTGATATCATATTCTCCATTTCAGAGTGAAAAACATATTTTCTAGGCATCATTAAATCATATTGTTTCATTGTTCTTGCCGAATTTAACAAATGGTATGCTGATATTCCAGTTTGAAACCAAAAATTAGATTTAGCATTCAAAACTCGAGAATAATTTTTGTAACGATACATAAAACCACCTGCCAATTCAGGAGAAACTACATTTGATTGAAAAACTAAACCTTCATTACTTGCTATGGATTTATTAAAATCATTTCCTTGAAATTGATTCCCAAAATTTAAACGACTAAAATCAACTGATTGCTGAGCCATTCCCCCTTCAACTCCAAATGAAATAACACTTGATTTGCTTACTGGGATAATAGACGATAATCCCATTTTAGCTCCTCGATTTGCAACAATTCCATTTCCAGACATGTCATTATACAGTTGGATTCCGAACCCAAAATGAGCCTTTGCTGTAGGATTTTTGTGACTTTTAAATAAAGGTCCATCAAAATAAGCCAATGAAGTAGAATACTTTCCTGAACTTAAATATTGATTCTTTTGATGAATACCAAATCGCTCCCAACCATCATGATTTCCATAAGCTGCAGGATTGATTAATTGAGTTGAAAAAGCAATTTGAGAAAAGTGAATATCTTGAGCTAAAATTGAATTAGAAATAACTAATCCCAAAAATAAAATGATTTTTTTCATAATTTTTTATTTGAATAATTAGTTAATAATTTCAACATAACCAGCCTGATGACCTGTTTTACCATTTATGTATTTATAAGTAACATCATATGTATAAATACCAGTTATTACTTTTTCACCTTTATAGGTTCCGTTCCATTTATCTGCAGGATTTGATGTTTTATAAATTATTTCTCCCCAACGATCAAACAATACAAAGTTTAAATCTTCTAAACCAATCGTATTAAAGAACTCAAAATGTTCATTTATTCCATCGCCATTAGGACTAAATGCAGTTGGAAATTTTAAATCATGTATTAAACTATCTACAACAAACAAAATCGTAGAATCTGTATTAGTACATCCATTATCATCTACTATTGTTACATATACATATTGAGAAGTTGGAACTGTAACAGTTGTTGATAGTGAAGATTCATTACTAAAATAATTAGCAGGAGACCAATTATAAGTTCCATTTGTTGCTGTAGCAGAAATATCTGCTGGCTGACCGGAAATCACCTCAATTAATAAAGGAGAATCAATAGACGGCTGAGTAAAAGTATTAATCCTAACTATATTTGAAGTGTCAGGAGGGCACGAACCATTTTGTGTAACAACATAAAATGATGTATTTGTTGATGTTACATGATATACATATGTAGAATCCGTATTCGCTAACGAAATGTAATTCACATTATCCGTAGATTCATACCAATTCAAAATTGTCCCATGAAAACCATTTAAATTTAAAGTGTAATCTGAATTTAAACAAACCCATTGATTACTTCTTAAGATTCCTGCATTCGAAGCTGTATTTAATAAAACTGTATCTTGATTAAATGAACATCCATCAACAGTAATCATGACTGAATAATTCCCTGGTATTAAATTCGAAATAGTGTTTGTAGTTAATCCATTTGACCAAGCATAAGTTGCTACCCCAGTGTTTCCTGAGACACTTGCACTGATTGAGCCATCTGCTCCTCCACATACTGGATCTGTAGTTACTAAACTAATTGCTAATTGACTCGCCAAAAGTGTAGCATTTCCTGTCAGAGTACAACCATCCACCAAAGCTGTAACGGAATAAGTACCTGCACCTAAATTAGTTAATAAAGGTGTAGTCCCACCATTATTCCATGAGTAGGTTGGTGTTCCAGTATTTCCTGTTACACTAGCAGTAACAGTTCCATTTAATAATCCACAAGAAGGTTGAATTGGTGTTACTGCTAATATTGGTGATGTTGATGATAAAGTCGAACTTCCTGAAAGAGTACAACCATCGACAGTAATTGTTACTGAATATATACCTGCACCAAGATTTGAAATTGAAGATGTTGTTGCACCATGATTCCATACATAAGACGGAGTTCCTGTATTACCAGTAACTGTTGAAACTATACTTCCATTTGATAAACCACATGTTGGTTGTGTTGTTGTTAGAACAACGTTTGCAGTTCCAGAAGGAGATAAAGTTGTTGATCCATTTAATGTACATCCATCAACTGATACCGTTACTGAATAAGTACCTGAACCAATAGATGAAATAGTAGCTGTCGTTAATGTATTATTCCAAACAAAAGTTGGAATACCTGTATTACCAGAAACAACAACAGTTGCAGAACCATTTGATAATCCACAAGTTGGTTGAGTATTTGTAACATTTAAAGTAGGATTCAATGATGAAATAGTTATTTGATTTGTTAATGTACAACCATCAACTGTCACATTGATTGTATAAGTAGCTGGAGGTAAATTTGAAATTGTAGCAGTGGAACCTCCATTACTCCATGAATAAACAGGTGTACCAGAATTACCTGTAATTATTGCTGTAGCTGTTCCTGAAGTATTTCCACAACTTGCATTCGTAGAACTCACTGTTAACTGTGGTCCTGAACCAGCATTAATTGTTAAATTCAAATTAAAAGTACAACCATCTACAACAACAGTTGCTGTGTAATTTCCAGCTGCTAAATTATTCTCAACTAAAGATGTACCTCCACTTGACCAAGTGATATTTGGTACACCTGTATTGCCTGAAATTGAAACAGTTCCAGTTCCATTACTTAATCCACAAGTAGCATTTGTACCAGCAATTGTAACATTTGGACCACCCGCACTAGATAAACTAGAAACCCCGACAGCCGTACATGTATTTCCATCTGTAATTGAATAATTATAGCTTCCAGCAGCTAAATTAGAAACAGTTAAACTTGGCTGAACTACTGAATTAAAAGTCAATGTATAAGGAACTAATCCATTTGAAGCATTATAGATTATTGAACCATTTGTACCACAAGTTGGATTAGTTATAGTTTCAGCTATTGTTGGTAAACTATTTATAGTAATATAGCTCGTTTTTAATGTTGTATCAGAATTTACACCATCTGCAGCTATCATTTTAACTGTATAAGTCCCTGCATTAGCGAAAATAATTTGAGGATTTTGGGAAGAAGCAGAAGTCGATCCTGTATAAGTTATTCCTGTAGATGGGGTAATAATCCAATTCCATGAAGTTGGTGTACCTGTAATTATTGAACTAGTAAATGTGATCGGCAAATTAGCACAAATAGAAATTGAACTCGCAGTAAAATCACAATCTAATGTTGAAGTGTTATTTGTTATATAAACCGCATAATCTTCAGCTTGCCCGTAAGTTATAGTAGAGCAACTTGTAAAAGTACTGCTATTATATTCAGATTTTACTCTCATTCTTAAGTAGGTATTCAAAACGGCTGAAGCAGGAATAACTACATTTTGTGTAACTTGAGCACCACTTGTACTCGTTAATCCTCCAGATGGTGTAACTTCTTCACCCGAATCCGTGAATACACCATTGTTATTAAAATCAATCCATGCCTTCACTTTTTGAGTGTTAAACCAAGTTGATACTTTTAATGGATAAGTCTGTCCTACTTGAAGATTTGCAACATTCAAACAAGAGTTACTGAAATCCATATAACCATTTGTTGGATTATCATTATCAGTTGAACTTGAAACTTTATGAAGATTACTAAATTGAACATCAGTAATTCCTGCAAAACCGCCTGTTAAACCTTGACCTGTAGTAATGGAAGCACACCCTGCAATTGGAGCTGTAAAAGTACCAGTTGGTGGAGTTAGTCCTAAAGAAGTCGTTAAACTATTTCGTGTAGTCTGTAAAGCCGCAGTAATTCTATCTTTTTGACCAGCAGTAAATCGATCAGGGCAGCTTGTATAATTCATGAAATTATGTAAAACCTGATCTAAATTACCCGATCCACAAGTGTTTGCAGTACCATTGGGACAATTATAGTAAACAGTATTACTTTGAAAACCAAGATAATTTAATGTCGGTGGTGTATCACATACAAAATCTCCAACTGTAGAACAATTCGTTGAATTCTCAGATGGTGAACAAACTCCTGGAGTTCCAGAGGTAGCTGGATTATTAGTTTCAAATGGATGATATAAATCTAAAAAATGACCAACTTCATGAATAACAGTAGAATTATCACCTCCTGTAGGACCAAATACATATCCCAATGTCCCTGTAGGATCATACCCAAAAACACCAGCCATCATTACTGCACCATTATAAGCATCTATTCCAACAGGTAAATTTGCATACCCCTGAATTCCTGAACCACCATTATTATTATCAATTTCAGAAACAATCCAAAAATTCATATATTGATCTGTCGGCCATTTACTTAAGTCTTTTAATGTATTTTCATCTGCTCCTAGTGTTCCATCCATCAATACACCATATTGAGTATATCCTGCAATACTACTAGCATTTACACGAACAATACCATTTGTATTATTACAATTAGGATCTCTTTTTGCTAATTCAAATTCAACTTCAATATCAACACTTTGAGAACTAACTTGTGACGTTAGAACTTTTCGATACACATCATTTAAATTAGATATTGCACTTTGTATTTGAGCATCAGAAATATTTGATCCTGATCCAACAGCTTCACCTAAATGCAATACATGTACAACAACAGGTATTTTATAAATGGTACCTAACTTTGGTTTAGGACTATTTATAACGTGCTGAATCAAAGCATTATGCTCTTCCAAAAGTTGACGATAGTTAGGATCTTGCATATTCTTTTTATGAATATTAACAAATCCACATGAATGTGTTACTTGAGCAAATAAATCGTTATAAAAAAAAGTGGAGAGAAGAAATATTAGGCATAAAAATAGCCTTCTAAACATTTTCATAGTTATAATTTTAGAAATATTGAGTATTACAAAGTAAATATAAATTTAAAAATACAATTATATTAAAGTATTGAAGTTATTAACATTCAAATAAATTAAAATATTGAAATCCTAATAATTAGCTATTATATGTATTTTTGAAAAATGATAGAAAATCTAATTATTTATGAAGATGAATATTGTTTTATAGTAAACAAACCAAACAATTTAATTGTTCATCATTCATATTATGCAAGAAATATTGAAGAAGATTCATTAGTTCAAATCTTAAAAAGCTTAGGATATAAATCACCAATCCCAGTTCATCGATTAGATAGAAAAACATCAGGAATTATATTGTTTTCAAAAACAAAAGAAAATGTATCTAAATTTCAAGACTTATTTGAAACTGATAGAATAACAAAAAAATATATTGCCTTAGTAAGAGGACATATTGATGAAAAAATTACAATCGATACACCAGTTAAAAATGAAAAAGGTAATTATAAAGAAGCCTTATCAGAATTAATACCAATAAAAAATATAACTTTAAATATATCAGTGCAACCTTATTCAACTTCAAGATATTGTTATGTTGAATTTTATCCTAAAACAGGAAGAACACATCAGTTAAGAATTCATGCAAATAAAATAAGTCATCCAATAATCGGTGATCATAAACATGGTAATCGCCATCACAATCATATGTTTGCTGAATTATTAAACATAACAAACTTATTTTTACATGCAGAAGAAATAAATTTCATCCATCCTTTTACAAAGGAACTTATAAATATTCTTGCAGAGAAACCTAAATTTTGGAAGGAATTTGAACGTATTCTCGAAAACAAAAGTATCTAAGCCAAAAACAATAATAATCATAAAATGATAAACAAAATTGAAGATAATTTATCTATTGAGTAACATAATCATTCAAAAAATTAACATGCAAAAAAAACCGTTTCAACTAAATGAAACAGGCTATATAAAAGTGGCATCTTCCGAAGTACGGAATACTCTCCCATATATAAGTTTTCAAACACTCGTACCATATGTACATAGCAAAAAGTTTAGATCAAAAAAAAAGCCCGTTTCAACTGAATGAAACGGGCTTTATAAAAGTGGCATCTTCCGAAGATT
>JAJTEO010000158.1 GCA_021300395.1 Fluviicola sp.
TCCCTGTTTCGGGATCAGTTATTGTTGTAGTTTTTCTTGACACAGTTGCATCCCAAACATATTTATCGATATTGAAAATGGTTCCTCCTCCATGAATTTGGAAACCAAGTGTTTTTCCTAATTGTTTGCCGACATTATCTAGGTTAAAATTATATTCTTCATTTAGCACCTTATTTTCTCTGTCTCCTGTTCTTTTATATTCTTTGTTGCGCTCATTATTTAAATCCTCATCCCATTGATTATCCTTTTCTTGTTGCTTTCTTCGATTGGACTTAGCTTTTTCTTGAAGTTGTTCAATAGCATTTTTGTAAAAACGCTCTAAATTTTTATAATGTGGACTATCAGGATTAACAGCACCAATATTTTCACTAACATATTCGTTGAATTGTTTGTAACCCATTTTAACTGCTTTCTCATCCAACGATTTCATTGATCTTGATAAACTAGAAGTATAAAGATCCAATAACTTTTCATCGCAAGTTGAATGAATGGTTGACATGCGTTTTTCAAATTCTCTTGTAGCTAAAAGTGTGTTATTGAATTTTGGATTCCAAAATGCTAATACTTTTGAGGGTGGGATGGTTGAATTTTTTATTTCCTTAATTGGATTAACTTTGAATACTAGAAGAAAACTGATACGAGCATTGTCAACAGTGTCAGGTAAATAATCGAGTTTGATATTGTTACTGAATTTTGTAACATTTATACTAAAATTACAATTCACTTCAAAAGATTGATCTATTCTATTTAAGAAAATTGTATCTATATAGATGCAGGATTGTTTATCATAAATAATTTTCTTTTTGTTAGTTTTTAAGTAATAAAATTTTGTGCTGTTATATGGAGAAAAATTATTTTTAACGTTCGTTATAAATTTTAATTTTTCATTCAGTGTAATTTTTGTTGATATTTCAATGGATTTGTTATCCAGATATTTAAGTTTAAAAGGTTCAATTGATAAGGCATTGTAATTTTTTTCACTTTTTTTTGATAAAGTAATACCACTTGCTGCTATAACTGTTTGTAATTTTTCAAATTTAAAATTACCTTTTTCTATTTCATCTTTTTGTTCGTCAAAACTCAAATACAAACTATCACGATACTTTTTATTAGTCGGTTTTTTCAATACATCTAATTTGGCTTCATAACCTTTTGGATAAAAATCCAAATCTTTCATGTCTACCGAAACTGGAATTTTTTCTAATGGTTTAGGGTTTGTCCAATTAATCATTCCATCTTTTTCTTTTTTACCAGTAAACAATTGCATGTCTTTTTTGTATTCATTCACAGGAGTTTGAACATACACACCAACTTTAGGGTTTACGGTTAATTTTTCTCCCTTTTCAGTATAAGCTTGGAAACCAAACATGCCTTGTGTTTCCAATAATCGATCATCTGCCATGGTGCTTAAGCCACTTTTAACTATTGTTGCAGCATCTTTAGCTTCTTGCCATTGAATGACTGCGTTTTTTGTATAAGGTTTTCCTTCTAACAAAAAAGCATTTTCAGGAATAGATAATAAAACACCCGATTTGGATAATACAATACTATCATTTCCATGCCATTCAAAAAATTCTGAAGCTAAATTTTCTATTGGAGCAATTGCTTCAAGTTGTTCAATCAAAGAGGAGGAAATAGAAGATTCAGTATTTTTTTCATCTGAAGAAATTGAATTGTAAATGAAATAACTCAAGATACTCGCTGTAAGAATGATGGTTAATAGAATTCCAGCAGTTGTTATTCCTTTTTGGAAATGATATCTTTTACCAATTTTTTGAATTTGGGATCTTGTTGCAGCTCTTTGAATTCCTTCAATAATTTCTTTTTGAAAGGTTACTTGTTCTTGTAGTTGTTTATTTTGAACTAATTCTTTTTCGAATGTTGCTTTTTCAGAATCTGATAATTCGTGTGATAAATAACGATTAATCAATGTTGTAAAATCTGTATTCATAATGATTTTGGATTAAAGTGAATAAATAGTTTCTTCTGAACTTTTTAATTCTTGTTCAGTTAATTCTTTTGCTTTTTGTAAGCAACGATACTTTTGCGTTTTTACCACTTTTCGTTTCGTAAGCCTACTTTTTTAGCAATATCCACCATGTTCCAATTTAAACCATAGAATAATTGTAAGATTTCTTGACATTGTTTACCTAATCGATTGATTGCCGTTTCGATGGTTTTCAATTTCATTTCTTTTTGAAACCAAGTTGATTCCAATTCAATCTCATCAGAAGTTAATTCTGTTTTAGGAAGTTTGTTTTGCTTTCTTGCTTCATTATACCATAATAATTTGCAAGTGCTTTTTACATAATGAAATGGTTCAACCGTTAATTGAAAATTTTCACTTCCTTTTTTTCTTGAATAAATTACTAATGCTTCTTGAAAAATATCTTCAGCATCTACAGAATAACAACCGAACGTTCCTAAAAAACGTTTAATCTCTGGCCACTTTTTATATAGCGCTTTTAATTCGGTTTCTAAATCTTTGTCTATCATTTTGGTTGACATAGTGAATTGTTTCCTATAGATGTTCACTTTTCAAAAAGGTAAACAAAGAAAATAAAAAAAATTATTTCTTCACTTTCAACCCAATCACATTTGGTAAAGGCCAATATGTTTTATTATTGTCGGTAGGGTAGGTGTTAGATACATAACTGCCTACTTTTTCAATAGTTGTTTCACCAACTCTGATGAATAAACTTGTTTCAGGTCCGCCTTCCATGTAAATCGCATTCGTTAATTTTTCAGGATATTTCAGCATAAACTGAATCATTTCTGTATGCGTATAAGGTGAGCGGGTGAAAATGAAATAAACATTTCCTTTTGTATCTTTTGCAGCGATTAACATACTGCACGACTGTTTCTTTTTATCCCAACTTAATGGATTTCCATCGCAATCTAACATGCGCATACCTTGTGCACAAGAGTTATATTTTGAGTTGATATGATCCCAAGAGGTGCATTTTACATCTAGAATATTGAAACATGTATTGTTTACAGTATCAATAGGATTAAAAGCAATTGCAGCATTGTAGTTCGGGTTAAAAACAGGATTGTTTACATGTCCATGATTCTTTAAAAAGCCTTTGCTTTCTAATTGCTTCGCTAAGTTGTACATTCCTGCATTGATTACCACATTCAATTGAAAAGAATCTGCCCATTGGACAACAGTTCTCGGAACACTATCAAATTGAGTTGCAGATAGCATCATGTAATCAAATTTTTTTGGATTAAATTTGACAATGCTCACTTTGGAATCTCCTAAAATTGATTTTTTTGGTCCGTCTACCTCAGAATAGAATAAACCTTCAGTCAACTCTGTCCAATCGCTTGAATAAGTTTGGGTTTGTTTGACAGTATCTTTGGATTGACAATGAAATAATGGAATTGTCAAGATACAGCAAAAGAAAATAAGTTGAATATTACGACGCAGCATTCCAATCAAATTTTTTCGGTTTAAATGGGAACATATCAAAAAGTTCTCCAGAAAATGAGTGAGGTTTTTCATCAATTTTAATGGTTGAACCTCCAACTTGAGGGTTCTTTTTCGGAACAGATTGAGGATATCCGACGTTAAACAATGTCGCTAATATTTCAGGTCTATCGTCAATTGAGAAACCTGCTTTCTCCCATTGAACTTTCATTTGTTTTAAAAACAATGCCGCATACATATAGGAATAAAAATGATTATGAAAATCTGTTAGGCGATTAATTCTTTCCGCAGTTGGATTTCCAGTTTTGAAATCCAATAAATGTTCATATTGTTTACCTAAGTAGTAAATACTCGTATCATTTTTTAAATGATCTTCAATTTGTTGAGCGGTTAATTCTTTTATTCCTGTTACACCAAAAGAAAATTGAGATTCAACCGATAGAATTTTTAATGGACCGATCCATTTTTTAAAAGCCTCACGATTCGAATTAAATAAACGAATTTGCTCTCCGACCAAGCAAGAAACAATTAATCGAGATTCAACTCCAGTTAAATTGGCTACCGAGTCAATAATTTTATGATCCTTAGAAACTGCTGTTTTGAACACTTGCCATTCACTAATATTCATCCAATCAAAAGCACTTCCTTTTTGCTTGTGGCGATGAGGTTTGTGTAAAGTTTTTTCAAAAGCCTTGACTTCAGCTATATAAGCTTTGTTCTCTTTTAAATACATTTCTACTGCAGACAGCATTTTCAACGTTTCTTTCTCATCTTTTGTTTTGATGTATGCGTCTAAAATATATTTTGCGTTTTGAGGAAAGTATTTATTTAAGATTAAAATTCGATGTAAAGTTTGATGATGGGTGATTTCATCATTCGATAATTGTTTCTTAAATGCCTGATTGTATTTATCACGAATTTCTTGGAAATAGCGTGTGTTCGTATCGACAGCACCTAACTCATTTGTCCATTTGAATTTAATTGCCAGAAAAGTTCCGATATAAAAAATACCTGCTAAAGCTAAAAGTGTATAGCCAGTAAAAAATGGAATTTTAAACCATTTACTTTTAAAAAAACGTTTCAATTTTATTAATTTTTATTAGTCAAAGTTACGTATTCTTATTTCAGGAGCAATAATATTTTCTAAATTCCGTTGTCTATCAAAAAACATTTTAAAACCAATGAAATCAATCTTAATTCTTTTTTCAATTACCTTATCCTTATTTTCTTTATCTCAGACAAATACAATGTCAAATAATTTGAAAAGAAATTCTTTGTATTTAGAAATCGGAGGTCAATCTATATTTTATTCATTAAATTATGATAAGTTATTTCTGATAAAAGAAAAAATTCAAACATCATTTACTGTTGGGGCATCAATCGTTCCTAAAAACACTTTTTGTGATTTTGGTATTTCAACACCAATTTCGTACAATTTTATTCTTGGAAAATCAAGTCATAAATTTGTTATTGGGATTGGATTGACTCCATTTTATTTAAAAAGGCATATTATTGATGAGGTTTCTAGTATG
>JAJTEO010000159.1 GCA_021300395.1 Fluviicola sp.
TTTAGTCAGATTGAACCTAGAATGGGTTGGAAAATGCGCCTTAAGAAGGATAAAGCAATTTTTGCTGGTTTAGGATTACATAGTCAAACACAGCCCATGTATACTTACATGTATCATTTACAAGGAACAACAGATTTACACAATAAAAAAATGGACTTTACCCAAAGTTTTCATTCTGGAATAGGATTTGAAAAGGCATTTAAAAATCAATTGAATTTTAGGACAGAAGCTTATTATCAATATTTGTATAGAATTCCTGTAACAGTTGCGCCATCTTCTTTTTCATTAATTAATATGGGAAGTGGATTTTCTAGATTTTTTCCAGATCAACTTCAAAATACAGGGACAGGATATAATTATGGTATTGAATTAACCGTTCAAAAATATTTTGACAAATCATTTTTCTTTATGTTGTCTTCTACTTTGTATGAATCTAAATACAAAGGGAGTGATGGTATTTTAAGAAACACTTCTTACAATGGAAATCATGTATCAAATATTCTAGCAGGAAAAGAAATTAAGTTGAATTCTAAACAGTCAATTACTTTAGGGATAAAAATTACCTACGCGGGAGGTAAAAGATACGGTCTAGTTGATATTACAAAATCAAAAGATGTAAATGATTTGATCTATCTAGATTCAGCATTTAACGAGAAACAATTTAAAGATTATTTTAGAACCGATTTAAAACTTAATTGGAAATTAAATACGAAGAAAATGACTCATGAAATAGGTATTGATTTAGTGAATATTTTTAACACAAAAAACATTTTGAGCCTTGCATATTCTCCAAGTTTAATTGACCCAACTAAAGAACCGTATGCAACAAAATACCAACTTGGTTTTTTACCTCTATTTTATTACAAAATTGATTTTAAAGCAGGAAAGAAGGAAGATAAAAAGTAAATCGTAAAATGTTTACGACATAAAAAAACCTCATTATAGAATGAGGTTTTTTTATATATTATGAGTTTTATATTTTACCATTCTGGACAAGTGTCACATCCATTTACTGATCTTCCATAAAGGAAAAGGCCAATTGCAAAATTTACAGAAGCAAATCCAAAATTTTGACTAGAATAAGATGAATTATCAACCGCTCTTGTTCTAACTCTAGATTGATTTATAAAACCAGCACTTAGGTTCAATTGAAAGAAGATACGGTTATAAAATTCTAATCGATTCCCAATATTTAAAGAACCACCAAACCCTGAAACCGATACAGTTTCAATATCTTTTTTACCTGCAAAAAGGAAGGTGTTTTTAGATATAACTGGCCCGAATCCAATTCCAAAATCGGTAGAAAAATTCAATTTATTTTTCTTTTTACTTCGATACCAAGGAGTCGTCCAATCTAATTCCAAACGCAGATAATTCATCCCGCAATTTTGATAATTAAAAACTGCCGTATCAACAATGTGTTCCGCTCCATCAAAGTTTCCATAATTAGTAGAATCAGCTTGAACTCCAACAACTCCCGCTAAAAACACTCTTGAACGATTTTCTAAGTTGTAAGTAAATTTATCATATCCTACAGAAAGGCATAAATTATTTTTCACATAACAACCAAAACGGGCACTTATTTGTGGACTAATGGTTGGATATTTTGTAAAGTAGTTTTTATACTTTAAAGGTGCGGGCTGATCTGTAGCTAAAGCATCTTTTAGAGTTAAATCATAATTTGGACCTGAAACTCTTAAATCTGTTTTAGAGTAGTAAGCTCTATTTAAACCAATGTAACCGATGTACGTGTTTTTTCCGTAAGTAAGTTTAGTCTTCTTAAATTTTTTGTATTGAGCTTCAACTGTAAATGAAAACACCAATATTAGGATTGTAAATACGAACCTCATAGGACAACGGTTTAAAATAAACAACTGATTATGACATTTTTAAAAATGCAATTTCCTTTTCTGTTAAATGACGATAATGACCTCTTGGTAAATCCTTTTTAGTTAAACCCGCAAATTGAACACGGTCTAATCTTACCACATCGTATCCCATTGCTTCAAATGATCTTCGAACTATTCGATTTTTACCAGAATGTAATTCAACACCAATCTCTCTTGGATTATCTTTTACATATTCAGCTTTATCAAATATTATTTTCCCATCTTCTAACTCTAAACCTGAAGTAAGACGATTTACATCTTCTAATTTCACAGGTTTATTCAATTCTACATGGTAAATTTTACTGCATTTGTGACGAGGATGGGTTAATTTTTTAGACATATCTCCATCGTTTGTAAACAATAATAAACCTGTAGTTTCACGGTCTAAACGTCCAACAGGATAAACTCTTTCTTTACATGCTTTAGCTACTAAACTCATTACCGTTTTTCTGCCCCAAGGATCATCCATTGTGGTGATAAAATCTTTTGGTTTGTTTAGTAAAACATATTGTTTTTTCTCCGCGTTGATAGTTTCTCCATCATATCGTACTCGGTCACCAGGTTTTACTTTATAACCTAATTCTAAAATGATTTCATCATTAACAGTAACAACACCGGTTTGGATTAAAACATCCGCTTCACGTCTTGAACAAATACCAGCATTCGATAAATATTTATTTAATCGTATATCAACTGCATTCACATTTGGCATTGGATCACCTTTGGCAACACGTTTTTTATTATCAATAAAACGAGTTCCTTTTGGTGCACCTTTTTCTTTAGGGGAAGAAGTTTCTTTTCCTATAATTGATTTAAACTTAAAGTCATTTGCTTTTTTTTCAGCTTTACTTTTTTCTCCTTTTTTAGAAGTCGTTTTTTTAGCTGTAGTTGAAGTAGATCTAGATTTTTTTCTTCCTTCGTTTTCTTTTTTTGTGTTCATCGCGAGCATAAATATTTGTACAAAGATAGACCAAAATTAGCTATCTTCAATGTTTTTAATACTTTAACGCAAAAATTCAAAAATAGATACACTATTATAATTATATAATTTGCAATCTGTTAATGTGTAATTTGCTAATCTAGAAATCTTAACAACTGAATGCATCTTCAATATGTTCAATATCTGTTCGAAATCCATTATGAACTATGGAGATAATATCAAAGCGTGTTTCGAAATGTATATTCTCTTTAAAAATATAATCATTTGTAACTTGAATGATTGATTTTTGTTTTGATCTTGTAACTGCTCTCCAAGGTTCACCTATTTCTGCTGTTTGTCGCGTCTTAACTTCAACTATGACTAATTGATTTTCAAAAGTTGCAATTATGTCGATTTCATTTTTTCGATAATGATAATTACGTATGAGTATTGTATATCCTTTCTTTATTAAGAAATTACATGCTAAATTTTCTCCATAAATACCCAATTCTTGTTGATTCATGATAATTAGATTTGATTTTTATCTCCCATTAAGATAATAAAAAAGTTCATTTATTATAAACAATTTTGGAATTCTAAGTTTAATATTATTTTTTATTTTACTTTCAAAAAATAAACTTAATCATAAGAAAATCAATAATTTGAATCAGTGGCAACTTGATTTAATTAGATATTTGTATTTGAACATTTTGATCTTCATATCTTTTGACTTTAATAAATTATTTCCTTAATTTTTAGAAAGATTTGTCATATATTTACAAACAATTTTGGTAACTTATCAACAATTTTCAACTATAAAATAGATGAAAGTTGTGTTTTTTTGTATAAAGAATTTTAAATAAATTGAACGTAAACACTATTGGAATTAAGTATAATGGTTTTAAAAAGAAACCTTTATTGCTTGTTTTCGTAAAGACTGAAATTAAACCAATTCTTTTTTTTAAAAGAGATTGGAAAGAAATGTTTAACAACTACGAAATGAAGAAACTTTATTTTGAACTATTCACGCCATTTGTCTTGATGATTTCATTCAAGCCTTTTTCTTTTTTCATTAGTGGTCTAAACAAAACATTTCAAATCAATCAAAAGTTGAATCATATATTCAAACAACTTTTTTCATTCAAATTTCGTTTAGTAAGTATAGAAGAAAAGAATACTTCGAATACTACTACAATACATAATAGTTATAATAATATTAACACTATTTTTTTTGATAATTTTCAATCAAGTAGACATAGTTATTTAAATACATTAATCATTAATAATTGATTATGAAGAAAAAGTTACTTTTAATTTTAACGGTTTTTATCCTGGGTATTCAGTTTTCTGGATGGTCTCAATGTGCACCAGATGTTACGAAACCAACATTTACATTTTGTCCAGGTAATCAAAGTGTAGGGACAAATTCAGCGTGTGATTATATTCATGCCAATACTTCTTGGGATCCAATAGCAACAGATAATTGTGCTGGAATTGTATCCTATTCATATTTGGTTACTAATCCTGGTTATGGACCACCTTTTCAAGCGCCAACAACTTTAAATGGTTTTACTTTTCCTAAAGGAACTAAATGGGTAACTGTTACGGCAACAGATGCGGCAGGAAATAGTTCTGATCCTTGTTTTTTTATAGTAACTGTTTCAGATGATGATGCACC
>JAJTEO010000031.1 GCA_021300395.1 Fluviicola sp.
ATTTCCAATCTATGTTCCCTAGTATGTTTGAAGAATTTAATGCACTTTACACTGGAAATATTATGCTTGGAGATATTTATTTGAATGAAAATAATATCGAATTAAAATTAACTGCAAATTATGGTCAAGCACTTGGTTCAATTTATCAAAAAATGAACAATGCTAAATTTGATAAAAATGTTTTCAAATACATTCCTCAGAATAATTCTGCTCATTTCACGTACAATGTCAATTTAAAAGAAGCATATGAGCAAGCTTACAAAATCATCATTCCTATTTTACAAAAAGAGAAAAATGCACGAGTTTCTTCAACTTTATTGACACTTGAATTATTAAACGAATTCGTTGATAAAGATGCATTATTTGGAACTTATAAAGGAAGCGTTTTCGGTACTTTTAACGGAATCAAAAAAGTGAAAACCACTAAAATTGAATACACCTATGATGAAAATTTAAATTACGAAGAAAAAGAAGTTGAACAGGAAGTAGACATGCCTTTATTTGCTATAGGTGTTTCAACGGATAGAAAAGATATTCCTGAATTAATTTTAAATCATATATCCAGAATTACTTCACAATGTAAAAACTATGGAGATTATTGGAAATTTGACAATGCAATTCTTGAATCGGTTCCTCTTTACATGATTAATAAAAATGGTTTATTCATCTTTACAAATGATGAAGATTTAGCGAAAAATCATTCAAATGGATATGGAAAAGAAGCTCTTTCTGGTGAAATCGCTAAAAAGAATAAGAAAAGTGGATTCGCATATGCCTATATTGATTGGAGTAAAGTAATTGATAAATTACCACGAGAAATGTTTACGAGTGAACAAAATGACCTGTTAGATGCAATGCGAGGAAAAACAGGAGTAATGGAGTTAACCTCATCTAAAACAACTATTAAAAATACAACTTTTGATATCACATATGGGTTTAGTGGGCAATATCAAAATTCTGGTAAATATATTCTTGATTTGATAAATAGTATTTATGTCATTTCTAAGTAAAAACTTACGAAGGAGAATTAAGATCTTTCTTCGTAAAACAACATTCTTGATTATTCTTGCAACTACTTTAGCAAGTATTCTTTTTTTGAGACCTTATTTTAATGGTTTATACGAAAAGCCTTCGTTTGAAGATCGTTTACCTGAGGCTGATTTTTTAGGCCGTTGTTATCTTCTAGATGTAGCTAAAGAAACGAGCGAAATGTTGTTTTATCATAAAGTTCCTTTTAGAGATTTATTTTCGTATGAATTTTTATTGGGTCAAGGTAAAAGTTATGGATTAAATCTTCAAAAACCTATCTACATTTTCGCAAATGAAAATGGTAATTGGGGAATCATGGTAGAAGTAACCGATAGCAGTAAAGTACTTCCCGGCATTCAACGAATTAGCAAATTTATAGACATTAAGGACACACTTTGGAATGACCAAAAAGTCTATAGATATGAAAATGAAAAAGGCTATTTAACCTACGATAAAAATTGGCTTTTCCTTTACAAAGGCACCGAGTTTTCAAAAAACTTCAATCATATCGTTAATGCTAAAAAAGGAGGAATAAAACAATGCTGGAAAGCATTTCTAAAAGAAAAGCATTTTAAAAGTGAGAAATTAGTCATATATTCTAATTGGAAAAAGGACTTGAAACAGCATTATTTGCTCATAATAGCGATTCCTCAAGTTTTAGTTTATTATCTTATTTTAAAAATAAAAAACCGCTAAATATTAAATTAAAAGAACCTGGAATTGAATTAGCTAGTACAAATTCTGTTAGCAAACAATTAAATATACATATTGACATTTCAAAACTCAGAAAAGCATACAACGACCCAATTTATAAATTCTTAGTTAATCTAGGTAAGAAAATAAGTTTTCCAACAAAAGATTTTTTAGATGCATGGGAAGGTGATTTATGCTTTACACAAGGTGGCACTGCAATTATTCATGAAACATTCATAGAATCAGTAATGGATGAAGAATTTAATGTTACTGAGGTAAAAAGTGTAAAAGAAGAAAAAATACCAGGTTTTTCACTATTATTTTCTGTAAATCAGAATTCTACAAATTTAATTAACAAATTATTTGCAAAAGGTATTTTAACTAAGCATGAAAACCATTTTCAGTTTTTGGCCTCCCCTCCACTTTCATTTGTAAAACGTCCAAATTCACTTTTATTCTATTCTGGAGAGAGTTTTCCTAAGCAAGTATTGAATAATAAGAATCATGGTATTTGGACTCAAAAAGGAACTAAGATTGGATTTGCTATTGACTCCTTAAGTTCTCATGAAATGTTCGGCACCATTCATATACCCATAGATAGAATTATAAGAAGAAATAAATTCTTTTAAAGGATGAATTTTAAATTGAACCTTGAGATTGAAAAATCAAATCGTTTCATAAATCATGAAAATCAACTATTGTTTTTAGGAAGTTGTTTTTCTGATGAGATAAACGCTAAATTTAATTATAATGGATTCAACACATTATCAAATCCTTTTGGAACAATTTTCCATCCATTAATTTTAAGTCAATTTATAGATTCATGTTTCAATGAAAATACAGATCGCATTTTCAACAGAAATGATATTTACTTAAGTTGGGATGCGAGTAGTTCAATTTATGGTTTTGAAATTAATAAATTCGAACAGAAACTAATAGAAATTAGAACTGATTTCTTTAATCGACTAAAATCAACTCACACATTATTCATCACATTTGGAACTGCATGGGGCTATCATTTAATTGAGAATTCTGAATTAGTTGCGAATTGTCATAAAATGCCATCAAGCCTTTTTTATAAAGAGCTTTCGAATTTAGATTTGATAGTAACAAAATGGACAAAAACAATCGAACGAATTAAAGTAATAAATCCAAGTATTCAAGTAGTTTTTACAGTAAGTCCCGTTAGACATATTAAAGATGGATTAATTCAAAACAATCAAAGTAAATCTATTCTAATAGAATCAATTAGAAGAATTAATCAGATATCAAAAACGAGCTACTTTCCTTCATACGAAATAATGATCGATGAATTAAGAGATTATCGCTTTTATAAATCTGATTTAATTCATCCTTCTGAAGAAGCAATCAATTATATTTGGTCAAAAATTCAAGATACATTTTTTGAAGCTGAAACTATTAAACTCGTAAAAGAAATTAATAATCTCAAGAAACAAATATCGCATTCATATTTACACCCTGAATCAAAAGAAACCCTTGAAAACAAATTAATACTAGAAGCAAAAATAATTGATTTTCAAAAATCTAATCCTTCAATTATCTTACGATAACACTTCCACCGTATTGACCTTTTTCTCCTTCTTCTGGATTTTCAAGAATCACTTTCCACACATACATTGACCCAGATTTAGCCGTTTCATTTGACTTTGGATCTACACCATTCCAAGGTTGATTAGAATCATTTGTTTTGAAAACTTCATTCCCATTCATATCAAAAATAATCATTGTAAAACGAACATCTCTTCTAGTTAGAGCAAAAGGAATGAATGTGTTTATTTTAGAATTTGAACTAAGAGGTTCAAATGCATCAACTGCTAATAGGTTATAATCTTTTGCTATACGAATTGTCTTAGACTCTTTTGATTTACAACCATTATTATGAGTAACAATCAAAGTTGCAGTATAGCTACCTTTTTTATATAAATGTGCTTCTGTTTCTTTTGAATTAGAATTAAGTACTTTTCCGTCAATCATCCAAGTGTAATCATTACCTGTTGAATTAGACTTTAAGACAACTGTTGGCAATTCTTCATCATTATATGAATTTTCATTGTCAATTATAAATTCAGCTGTTTGATTAGACTTTACATTAAAATCACTTTCTACAATAAGCTTATCATTTACAATATGAGCCAATTGATATTCTCCATCAATAGAGGGAATATAATTAAAAACTTTATTAGGCTCAACGATTGTCTGCTTATTGTTCGGTGAAATAATTATTAAATTTTCGTTATTTGAGTTTTCAATTTTTACTTTATCATTTAAACAAACATCTTGAATTGCAGGCATGTTAAATTTAGTCAATACTGGTTTAGAAGTTGAAGTATTAGACATACCCGTTTTAGATATCAAACCTAAATTTTGAAACGATTTTTCTTGATTTATGATTTGTGCCTCTGATTTTTCAGCTTGAACTTTTGTATTTTGGGCACTTTTAGAAACATTATCAGTGGATTGATTTTGAATTGTTTCCATTTCTTTAATCTGTTCCTTTTGATAAGTATTTTTTGTTTGCATTCGAATTGAATTCCCATTTTGAGAAACAACTTTCGCATTTGAATTTGTTGGATTTGTAGAATTCAATAAAAACAGAGAAATGGCAATAACTGAAGTAATACCAGCTGCAACAATGTATTTATAATTGAACTTTCTTGAATTAGAAATCTCAACAGACATTTTTTCATCTAATTTATGGCTCAGAGCTTCCCATGCCTTGTGATCATAAGGCATTTCAAAGTTTTCCAAGCTTTGCTTTATGTTGTTTTCTAAGTTCATATTCATTCTCGTAAGTTAGCAAATTTTTGTTCCAATATTTTTTGAAGATTTATCTTCGCTTTTGATAAGTTTGATTTAGAAGTCCCTTCACTAATCCCCAAAATTTCAGCGATTTCCTTATGTGAATAGTCTTCTAAAACGTAAAGATTAAAAACAGATCGATAAGCAGGAGATAGTTGCTGAATTGCATCCAATGCAATTTCGGCTTTCAAATCAAAAACTTCCATTTCCTCTTGATCTTCCATTAGGTTTTCAGCACCTAATTTAAAATCATTATCGTTATCTGTTAAAAATGGATCTTTTTTAGATTTTCGGATATAATCAATCGATGTGTTTACAAAAATTCTTCTAACCCAACCTTCGAATGACCCATTATAATCAAACGTTTTCAACTTTTCAAAGACCTTAATAAAACCTTCTTGCAAAACTTCTTGTGCAGTGTCTCTGTCATTTGTGTATCTCATGCACACAGTCAACATTCTACCATAAAAAAACTTAAATAACTCCTGCTGCGCTTTCCGATCATTTCGTAAGCAACCTGCGATAATTTCTTTTAGTTTTTCTTTATTTTCCACATTCTTTATATTTACATGACGCGAACTAATGAAGTCGGTTGCCTCAAAAAAATAATCTATTAACTTTTTATAAATAATTACTCACAATTATACAACAAATACTACAAAATGTTTAACTTCGCTTTCGATATTTTGAATTAAAAAATCAAGTAATAAATTAAACACATGAAAGTAACTGTAGTAGGTGCTGGAAACGTTGGAGCAACATGCGCTGATGTTTTAGCTCATAGAGAAATTGCAAACGAAATCGTTTTGCTTGACATTAAGGATGGATTTGCTGAAGGTAAAGCTTTAGACATTTGGCAGTCTTCTCCAATTGGTCTTTACGATTCAAGAACTGTTGGATCAACTAATGATTATTCAAAAACTGCAGATTCTGATGTAGTAGTTATTACTTCTGGTTTACCAAGAAAACCTGGAATGTCTAGAGATGATCTTATTGCAACAAATGCAGGTATCGTTAAATCTGTAACAGAAAATATCGTTAAATATTCTCCAAATGCTAAAATCATCATTGTTTCTAATCCTTTAGACGTAATGACTTATTGTGCATATTTAACAGCTAAAGTTGATTCTAAAAATGTATTTGGAATGGCTGGTGTTTTAGATACAGCTCGTTACCGTGCATTTTTAGCAACAGAATTAAATGTATCTCCAAAAGATATTCAAGCAGTATTAATGGGTGGTCATGGTGATACTATGGTTCCACTTCCAAGATATACTACTGTTGCAGGTATTCCGGTTACAGAATTAATATCTGAAGAAAAATTAAACGAAATCATCGAAAGAACTAAATTTGGTGGTGGTGAAATCGTTAAATTATTGGGAACTTCTGCTTGGTATGCTCCAGGTGCTGCTGCAGCTCAGATGGTTGAAGCTATCGTAAGAGATCAAAAAAGAATTTTCCCAGTTTGTGCTTGGTTAACAGGTGAATATGGATTAAAAGACATTTACTTAGGAGTACCTGTAGTATTAGGTAAAAATGGTATCGAAAAAATCATTGAATTAGATTTAAATGCTGAAGAAAAAGCATTATTAGATGAGTCAGCAAAAGCTGTTAAAGACGTAATGAATGTTTTAGACGGTATGAACTTAATCAATGCATAATCTTTGATTAAAATAAATTATAAAGGGGCTTCGGCCCCTTTTTTAGTTTAAAGTAATATCTTTACATTATAAAACTTATAGTTTCTAAATGAATAAACTGGTAAAATACCTTCTTTACTTTTGGATGTTTTTTTTTACAATTGTCTCAATTATGGGGATAACAAGACACGTGTATTTAAATGGAAATTCAATAAATGGAAAACCGAAAGACTTAGTTACTTTTTTGGCTGATTTACCTTCAAATATTTACAATTATAAAAAATTAAATCAATGCCAGTTTTTAGTGAAAAATGAATTTGATTTAAAAAATGGTTTTACATACAATAGAAAAAATATTCCAAATGACTACCTTTTGATTTCCGTGTGGGATCACAATGAAAATCAATCCATTGTAAAACTAATTAGTATAAAGTCCGGCAAGACTATATATAAATGGAGTATTAATATTAATGAACTAAATAATAAATATAATCAATATTATATTTATGATAAAAAGAATAATCAAAATAATAGATCGACTAGAATTTCCCATCCATATCTATCCAACAATGGAGATCTAATATTTATTGGAAGTGGTCTTAATAAAGTAAATAAAAAATCTAAAATAATATGGAGTTATCCTAATTTTAAAGCACATCACTCTATCGAAAAATTTAACGAAAATGAATTTTGGGTATGCTCATATAATAGTAATTTAGCTAAATCAAATAAATATCATATTAAAGATGATTGTATTTCAAAAATTAACATAAAAACTGGTAAAACAATCTATCAGAAATCTATTTTTGATATTTTAATTCAAAATGGATATAATATAGGTGAAATTTTAATAAATACTGATTTAGAAAATAATCACAAGTTTATAGATTACTTTCATCTAAATGACATTCAACCCGTAATGTTTGATTCAAAATATTGGAAAAAAGGTGATGTATTTATCAGTCTAAGAAATAAAAATATGATCATCTTATTTCGACCTTCGACAAATAAGATAATTTGGAAAAAAACAGGACCGTGGTTAAAACAGCACGATGTTACTATTATAGATTCAAATAGAATTGGACTTTTCAATAATGATATCATTGACGGAAAATTTGAGAATCCAAATAAGACTTTTTTAAATCAAACGAATAATCATTGTATATATGATTTTGAAAAAAACAATATCATTACGAAATACTCAAAAATTTTTAAATCTGCTAAAATTAAAACAATCATAGAAGGTCACTCTTTAACCTTGAAAAACGGAAATATTTTCATAGAAGAAACAACAAAAGGTAGATTATTATTTGGTGATGAAAAAGGTCTAATTTGGACTTATGTTGAGAAAATCGATGAAGAGCATTTAAGTATGTTTAGTTGGTCCAGATATATTACAGAAGAAGAATTTAGTAAATTTACATTTTTGAAAAACAAATAACATGCAAAATTTGCTTTTATACATTGGTCCAGGAATGGGAACTGGAACTGCAGCAGTAATTATCGGCATACTATCTTCATTTTTAATTTCAATGATTGCTATATTATGGTTTCCAATAAAGAAACTAATTCGTTATTTTAAGACCAAAAGCAAAAACGAATGATTTATTTGGCTTTAGTATCTCTATCTATTCTATCCTCTTATTTATTTAACAAATTAAATATCAATTTGAATGTTAAACAGATTATTAATATTCAAAAACAATCATTCATTGTATTAAAAACCAGTTCAATTACAGATGAAGAAAAGCAAAAAACTTTACTAATTAATTCAAAACAATTATTTATATCTTCTATTTTATTATTTGTAAAGTTTATATTTATTTTTCTTCCTTTAGCGATTATTTTCATTTACGATTATTTCAAAAAAACTAACTTCTATTTAATAGTGATTGATTGGAAAGGAATGTTAATTAGCTCAATATCGTTTGTATTATTTCTTATATTATTTAACAAATATGATAGCAGAAGAATACAATAGATTGTCTCGCTTTCTTCATTCAATTAGTCTTGGCTCAAATGCTATTTCTGAATTATCTTTCGAAATTAATCGAGCTCTTTTTTATTCAATAAAAAAAATTCAACAATCCACAGATAATAAACCTGTTTTCATATCAGGTTTAGCTAGAAGTGGTACAACTGCAATCTTAAATCATCTTTACGAAACTAAAAAATTTGCAACGCTCACTTATGAAGATATGCCCTTTGTATTAGCTCCTAATCTTTGGAGAAAATTAACCGGGGCAGGAAAGCAATTTGAACTAAAAGAAAGAGCTCATGGAGACATGATTTTTATCAATAACCAAAGCCCTGAAGCTATAGATGAAGTTTTCTGGAAAGTATTCTTAAACAACGAATATATAGCAAAAGAATCTTTAAAGTTAAATCAGATTTCTAGTGAAATACTCTACAAATATCAAATTTTCACTGAATTAATATGCTTGAAAAACTTTACAAATCATTCTCTAAGATATTTATCAAAAAATAATAATTCGATTCTTAGAATAGACTCTCTAAGAAAACAATTTGATTCTTGTTCTATTATAGTTCCATTTAGATCTCCTTTAGAACACGCACAATCTTTACTAGATCAACATATCCATTTTTCGAGACTGCAAACTGAAGATCCATTTATTCTAAAATATATGAATTGGATTGGACATTATGAATTTGGATTGAATCAAAAATCTTTTGAATTTAATTTAAATGAAAAAAACACATATTCTAAGTTAGATTTAAATTTTTGGCTAAATACATGGTTAAATTATTATTCATATGTATTAAATCATAATTTGAGAGAAGAATTTATTTTAATAAACTATGAAGATCTTTGCATAAATCCATCTAAAACATTAAATCAAATTTCTAAAAAGACCAATTTAAACCACGAATTTTCAATTAATGAAAAGTTCATAAAAAGAAATAAATCAGATATTAATTTGGATTCTGATGGTGAAATTATATTGAAAAAATGTATGAAAGTATTTCATCAACTCATATCATTTACTGTCAGTTAACTCCAATCAAAATTTTCAATTGTTCCAAACAAGTTATTAGATTATTCGATTCCGTGTTTAAAATTAAATCGGGATTATGTGGAATATCAAAATCAGAACTAATACCTGTAAAATCAGAAATTTTTTCCTCTCTTACTTTTTTATATAACCCTTTTACATCTCTCCTTTCACATTCTTCAATACTACAATCTACAAAAACTTCGATATAATTTCCTTCACCTATAATGGATTTAGCCATGTTTCTCATCTCGTTTTTGGGTGTAATAAATGAACAAAGAACTATAAAATTTGAATCTAAAAATAATTTAGCTACTTCAGCTGCCCTTCTAATATTTTCTGAACGATCATTGTCCGAAAAACCCAAACCCTGATTTAATCCTTTTCTTAAATCATCACCATCAAGAATTCGAGTATTTAAGCCTTTTGATTTTAAAAATAGTTGAAACTCATTCGCAAGTGTAGTTTTTCCTGCGCCGGAAAGCCCTGTAAACCAAATAACTTTCCCTCCAAAATTTATATCGTTCATTTTTATTATTGATAGAATTAATACTCATAACACCCGATATCCGGTGTAGAAACTGAACGATTATTCCCATCCAAATCAGTGTTGACAGTGTTGACTAAACCTGAGTTATTTAATGGAGAGCTTGAATAAAAATGAAAATCATTTAATGCAAAATCTACAAAAAGAGGCTCTTGATTCCAAATAATTCCAGAATTGTAAAAATTGTCTGTGCCTATTGAACTTCTTTTAATCAAGCAATTTTTAAAATCTAATGAGATTAATGCCGGATCATTATTTGGGTTTAATGTATCAAAAGCTATTTCAGTAGCTTGATTTCCATATAAAACACAATTCCTCAAAACTCCTTCTTGAAGATAACGGACAACTGTAGTGTTATTCTCATCATAATAATTCCTTATAGCTAATGCTGGTGTTGAATTTGCTTGGGTGCCATATCCTAAGATATGACAATAATTAAAATTAAATTTCCCTCCTCCTAAAACAAAAACTGCATGCGCACCGTTCTTAGCGATTAAACAGTTTTCAGCTTTTACTTTAGCTCCAGCGTAAATCCATATCCCATAGGATGAATGATTGTAAATTTTAGAATTTGTTATTGTAACTGTATATCCGGGATTACTACTTTCTTCAGAATAAACGTGCACACCTGCAGTTCCATTATAAATATTTGTATAATTTATTGTTGAAGTTTTGGCCTCATGAAAATAAATCCCATAATATTGACCTGACAATTCATTAAAATCACTTTCCAATCGATCACCTCGAAATTCAACCTCATGATCTTTTGTACCTTGAATATCTAATTTTCCCTTATAAACAAATAAATAAGCATTTTTATGAAGGTACACTTTTGTATCTTGTTGAATAGTTAATGTTTTGGCTGAATCAACAATAGCAGCACCATAAACTAAATGAGGTTTATCATTTGGCCATGTTACATCATTATTAAAATCATAAATACCTTTATCAAAGTTTGTGAAATGATAATACATATCTTGCCCCCAAACAGCCAACTGAATGTATTGATCTTTGCCATTAGTTCTAAATCGGATAGAATCTTCTATTACCATTGGATTTGTGGCATTATTAACCTTTAATGTCACCATTACGAATGCAAATAAACTATCTTTTGCTTCTAACACAATATCAGACATAGATGTTCCTGTCAGTCCATCGATATTTATTTTAAAAGGTGAATTTTCTCCCCCCATTAGTTCAATACTTTCAATCTTAACTGATTTATTTGAAGGATTGTAAATTTTAAATTGTTTTGTCGCAGAACCTATCGTTGTAAAAACGGTATCAAAAACTACAGTGTCAAGTGAAAAATTCAAGTTGTCATTTGAAAATCCTTTGAACTTTTTACAAGATACCGATGAGAAAAATAGCCCAATTAAGAGTATTAGATATATAAAAAGCTTTTTTTTCACGTTTTTTAAAGTCATAATTCATCAAAAATAACGAATTTGATGAAAGTTTATTTTAATTTCGTAAAAAAAATGATGTAAATTAAAATCTTTATTATAAATTTGCATTCCGATTTTAAAAGAACGAACACAGTAAAATTAAAATATTTAAAATGAAAGCAGGAATACACCCAGAAGATTACAGATTAGTTGTATTTAAAGATATGTCTAATGACTATGCATTTATTTGTCCTTCTTGTGCTACAACAAGTGATACAATTGCATGGGAAGATGGAAATGAATACCCATTAGTGAAATTAGATATCTCTCACAAATCTCACCCTTTCTTCACAGGTATTGTTCAATTCGTGGATACTGCAGGTAGAATTGATAAATTCCAAAATCGTTACGCACGTCACATCAAAAAATAATTTTAATGTGATTAATAATACTAGCCTCCAATTTGGGGGCTTTTTTATTTTACAATTTAATACTTCAATGTAGAATTATGTAACTTAATCACACCATTTTTCGTTTCAAATATTATAATACTTTAGAGAAAAGCGAATGATCTCAAAATCAATATACATTGTTATTTTATCACTGTTATTTTGCATTACTTCATATGCATCTAAGATTGAAAAAGGCTTTAAAGCATTAAATTCATTCAACTATTTTGAAGCCAAAGAAATTTTTTATTCTCATTTAAAAAAACAAAATTCCCCCGCATCATATGGATTAGCAACAATTTACTTTCGAACTGACAATCCATTTCATTCATTAGATTCTGCTTATAAATATATTCGTTTGTCAGAATCTAATTATTCAAAAATGAAAGAAAAAGACAAAGAAAAATTAAAAAAATTCAATTTTGATTATCTAAACATTATAGATTTAAGAGGGAATATTAGTAAAGCATGTTATGAAATCGTACTTAATCAAAATACTTTAGCTGAATATTCAAAATTTATTGAACAGCATGAATGGTCTAATGAACGTTTTTTTGCTATTCACAAGAGAGATTCTATTGCATTATCTGATGCCAAGACTATTAACAATTCACTTGGTTATAAGGATTTTTTAGAAAAATATTCCTCAAGTGAATTTTTTAATGTTGCACAAAAATTATATTATCAAACTCAATATCGTGAACTAACAAACTCAGGAACTTTAGCAAGTTACTTGTCATTTATCAAATCTCATCCAGAAAACCCATACATTAAAGAGGCAGAGGATCGTATATTCGAAATTTCAACTTCAGGAAACACTATAGAAGACTTTAATGCCTTCATTAAAACATATACCAATAATAGAAATGTAGGTAATGCTTGGAAAAAATTATATCAAATCTATATGTATGATTATTCTGATGCAAGAATATTGCAATTTGAAAAAGATTATCCAGATTATCCTTACAAAGAAAATTTAGAAATTGATTTAAAATTATCTAAGCTGAAACTTCTTCCTTACAAACAAAACTCACTATATGGTTTTATAGATTACAATGGAAATCCATTAATAGAACCTCAATATGAATCTCTAGGCTTTTTCCAAGAAGGATTAGCATACGCTGTAAAAAATGGAAAATATGGATATATAGATAAAGGAAACAATACTGTAATCCCTTTCAATTACGATTCAGCTAGTGATTTTGAAGATGGAAGAGCAATCATTCAGAAAGATAATAAAGTTGGGATCATTGATCGATCTGGACAAGTAATCTTTGATTTAGTATTCAATGATATAGGTGCTTTTTCAGAAGGTTTAATATATGCTCAAAAAGACAGTTTATATGGATTTTACGATAAGATTGGGGCGCAGCGAATCGAACCTAAATACAATGAGGCATTTGCTTTTTCAAAAGGTATAGCAAAAGTACAAATTAGAGAAAATCAAGGCTATATTGATACTTATGGCAGTTTTATAGTACCTCCTGCCTACTCTAATATTCATTTTTTTAACGATACATTATTGGTCTTCGAAGAAAATGAAAAGTTTGGCCTTATGAAAAGAAATTGCCAAATTATTGATTCTGCTAAATTTGATAAAATTGGCAACCTAATTAATGACAGAGCAATTGTAATAAAAAACGGAAAAATTGGATATATTGATGGGAAAGGTCAGTTAATATTAGATTTTAAATTTGATGATTATCCAAACGCGATAGAATTAAGCCAGTTTAAAGGTTCATATGCGGTAGTTAAAACAAATGGTAAATTTGGGGTGATCGAACAATTTGGTAAATTTATTATTCCTGCTTCATATAATCAATTGGGGGCATTCTCTCCTTTGATGTCCTTCAACAAAGGAAAAGGATGGGGATTCATTGATATGTCAAACAACATTCTTATTCAACCTCAATTTGAGTCTGCTGAGAGTTTTAAAAATGGCTATGCAATTGTAGAAAAAATGACTCTTTTTGGTATGATCGATTCAAAAGGAACAATTACTATCCCGTTAAATTTCACAGAAATAAAATCATTAGACAATGATCGTGTAATTGTTTCTAGAGGACCAAACTCAGGAGTGTATAAGGTTACCGGTGAAGAAATTGTACCTGTGGAATATCAACAAATTAGAATTTTAAATAAAGAATTATTACTTTTAACAAAATCAGGTGAAGTCAATTATTTATACTTACCTGAAAATAAAATAATAGTACCAAAAAACACAAATGAATAGTTTTTCTGATAGAATATTATTTGCAATAACAACAGCAGTTGCTGTCTACATCGGTATTTTTATTTTTTTACAAGTTGAATCCATTTCTAAAGAATCTGAATTGAATCCTTATAATGAAGAGATTTCAATGGCTAAACCAGAAGATTTATTAGAAATACCTTCTGAAAACATTGATATTCAATCAATGTCAAATCCTCAGAATATAAAAAACACAGTTACTGACATCAATGATCGAAGAAAATCTTCAAATGATGATTGGAGTACTCCTCACTCAAAAGAATCATTTGATGGTGAAAAAGCTGCCCTTGACGCACAAAGACAGTTTCAAGAAGAAGCTAGAAGTAGTCAGTACAATACTGAAGTCAAAAAATTAATTGAAGAAAGAACAAAAAATTTACAAACTGATAAACCTGCTAAAAAAAACACTTCACAAAACCCAAATAGCAGTTCAAATTCAAGCAACAATAAATATGATGGGCAAACTTTAGTTAGCTATGATTTATCAGGTAGATTTCCTCATCAAAATAATTCATGGTATGTTAGAAACCCAGGTTATACTTGTGGAATTGGTGCAAATGGGACAGTTGTTATTCGCATTAAAGTAAATAAAAATGGGAATGTCATAATAGCCGAATACGATCCTAGTTCAAGTAAAAACGCTAATGAATGTATGATTGAACAAGGAATAAAATACGCTAAAATGTCTCGATTTGATTATTCAGGATCAGCACCAGAAAATCAAAGTGGAAAAATTTATTATTCATTTGTATCTCAGTAGAAATTATGCATAATAAAATATAATTTATTAGCTTTTATTATTTTTACAAAAAAAGAAAAAACAATGTCAAAATATAATTGGACAACAATTAAAGAATATTCAGATATTAAATTTGATTTCTTTGAAGGAATTGCTAAAATAACAATAAATAGACCTCGAGTTTATAACGCCTTCAGACCGGAAACAAACATGGATATGTTAGACGCGATGAATATTTGTCGTGAAAGAAATGATATCAGTGTCATCGTATTAACTGGTGCTGGAGATAAAGCATTTTGTTCTGGTGGTGATCAAAATGTTAAAGGAATTGGTGGCTATATTTCTGAAAATGGAGTTCCGAGACTAAATGTTTTAGATTTACATAAAGCAATTCGTTCAATGCCTAAACCTGTAATTGCAATGGTTAATGGTTTTGCTATTGGCGGTGGACATGTATTACATGTTGTTTGTGATTTAACTATTGCTTCTGAAAATGCAATTTTTGGTCAAACTGGACCAAAAGTAGGAAGTTTTGATGGTGGATTTGGATCTTCTTATTTAGCAAGATGCGTTGGTCAAAAAAAGGCTAGAGAAATTTGGTTTACTTGTAATCAATACAGTGCTGTAGAGGCAGAAAAAATGGGAATGGTAAATAAAGTAGTTCCTTTTGAACAACTAGAAGATACAACTGTAGAATGGTGTCGTACGATCATGTTAAGAAGTCCATTAGCTATCAGAATGATCAAAAGAGGCTTAAATGCTGAATTAGATGGTCAACATGGTATTATGGAATTAGCAGGTGATGCAACTTTGATGTATTATTTAACTCAAGAAGCTCAAGAAGGTAAACATGCTTTCTTAGAAAAAAGACAACCAAACTTTCAACAATTCCCAAAATTCCCTTGATATTATATTTCATAGAAGCTAATTCGTTTTTGAACAAACAATTAGCTTCTATTTTTGAAACGGAATTATCATTAGTTCTGGATTTTTCTTAATATAAGATTTTAATATTGAACGAGTATCTTTGTTTGATTGATAGAAATTAATTAATTTTTTCCATTTTTCAACGGGTGTAAATTGAAAATGAAAAGGACCATAACCAAAACCTACAAACTCACCATTTTCGACTAAGATTAAACTCTTCTCTCCCTTTTGCCTACCTCCTTCGATAATGTAAAAATTTTCTTGATCAAAAGTCGCTTCTTTAATTAATTGATTACAACGTTCATTGTATGTCACAAATAATTCCTCTTTAATACAGGCTCCAAAACATTTATGAATTGAATGTTGAAAACAAGCACCATTTGTAGGATATAAATCACATAATTTTTGGCAAAGTTGATATTGTTCGACTAAGTTAAACAATGAATCTATCGCTTCTTTTTTTGTTGCAAAACTAATAATCGGTTCTCCCTTAGTTTTACTTATTACACCAATAAAAAAACGTATGTAATCC
>JAJTEO010000032.1 GCA_021300395.1 Fluviicola sp.
TGAAACATTTTATAGATAGGCATCCAATATTATCATTAATTTTGTTTACATTGTGATAACATTAAATAACAGAAAATGGTTTCGATCCTTATAATTGATGACGATGATGATATCAGAGATATTCTAAAATACAATCTTGAAAAGGAAGGTTTTTACATTAGAGTAGCTTCGAATGGTGAACAAGGTCTTAAATTGATTCAACAATCTATTCCGGATTTAATTATTCTTGATGTGATGATGCCTGGAATGGACGGAATTGAAGTTTGTGAAGCCATAAGAAATAATGCTGAATTTAATAAAATATTAATTTGCTTATTGACAGCTAGAAATGAAGATTATAGTCAAATCGCTGGGTTAAACGCTGGAGCTGATGACTATGTTGCAAAACCAATTAAACCAAAAGTTCTTGTAAGTCGTATAAATGCACTTTTAAGAAGAAAAGGCAAAATTGAATTGTCAAACAATACTAAATCGTCTGATTTGGTAATTAATCGTGAGAAATATTTAATTGAGAAAAATGGAGAAGTGATTCATTTACCTCGAAAAGAGTTTGAATTACTTGCTTTGCTAGCGTCTCGTCCTCATTCAGTTTTTGAAAGAGATGTAATACTAGAAAGTGTTTGGGGAACTGATATTATAGTAGGGGATAGAAGAATCGATGTTCACGTTCGAAAATTGAGAGAAAAAATTGGGGATAATTATATCAAAACTGTAAAAGGAGTAGGGTATAAGTTTACTGATTCAGATGAGCCGAATTAATTCAATAGATAAAAAATACTGAACAAAAAAAATCCCACCTAAGTGGGATTTTTTTTGTTCAAATATTCTTATTTACCGTGGCATTGTTTATACTTTTTACCGCTTCCACATGGACATAAATCATTTCGATTTATTTTCGGATCAGCAATGACCGGCTGTTGTTTCTCTAATGTTTGAGTTGAGTTCATCATCGCTTGCTCGTAACCTTCACTCCCTTGAAATTGTGGTGCTCTAGTTGAACTTGTGTTTGATGAATTTCCAGTATTAATTTGAGCCTTTTGATAATGATCTTCGTGCGCAATCTCTTTATTCGTGCTTTGAATTTCTTGTTCAACTGGAATGTCCACTTTGATTAAGAATTCAGTAGCTTCAGCATTCATTCTCGTCATCATATTTTTGAATAATTCGAATGATTCTAATTTATAAACTAATAAAGGATCTTTTTGTTCGTATTGTGCATTGTTTACAGCAGAACGTAAATCATCCATTTCTCTTAAATGTTCTTTCCATTCATTGTCGATCATTCCAAGCGTAATTTGCTTTTCGTATTCTCTGTAAATGTTTTTACCTCCTGTTTTATAAGTCTCTTCAAGATTTAAAATCATCTTGATTGCTCTTTTTCCGTCAGTCAATTCAAAAACTATGTTTTGATATTGATTTGACATAGTTTCATAAACATGTTTTACTTGAGGGAAAGCTTTTTGAGCAATTTTTTCATTTTTACGATCGTAATTCGCTCTAACTTCAGCGTAAACTTTTTCCGTTAATTCGTGTTTTGTAATCGTTTTGAATTCTTCTTCAGTTACTGGTGCTTGAACCCCAACAACTCTTAACAATTCATTTTCAAAATCATTGAAATCATTTGCTCCATTATATGAATGTGAAATAGTATCACAAATGTCATAAAACATATTGTCAATATCCAAATCTAAACGATCTCCAAATAAAGCATTGTGACGTTTTTTGTAAACAGCTTTTCTTTGAGCGTTCATAACGTCATCGTATTCCAATAAACGCTTACGCATTCCAAAGTTATTTTCTTCTACTTTTTTCTGAGCTCTTTCAATTGATTTAGAAACCATACTGTGCGTGATAACTTCACCTTCTTTTAGACCCATTCTATCCATCAATTTAGCAATACGCTCTGATCCGAATTTACGCATCAAATCATCTTCTAAACAAACGAAAAATTGAGAAGAACCTGGATCACCTTGACGACCAGAACGACCTCTCAACTGTCTATCAACTCGTCTTGAATCATGTCTTTCTGTACCGATGATAGCTAAACCTCCAGCTTCTTTAACACCTTCTCCAAGTTTAATATCTGTTCCACGACCAGCCATATTCGTTGCTATCGTTACTGCTCCAGCTTTACCAGCATCAGCTACAATTTCAGCTTCTTTTTGGTGATATTTTGCATTCAATACTTGGTGATCAATTCCTTTCATTTTAAGCATTCTGCTTAATAATTCAGAAATCTCAACAGTTGTTGTACCAACCAATACCGGGCGTCCTTCTTTTGTTAATTTTTCAATTTCCAAAATAACCGCATTGTATTTTTCTCTAGCTGTTTTAAAGACGAAATCGTGTTGATCTTTTCTTACAACATTTCTATGAGGAGGAATAACAATAACATCTAAGTTATAAATATCCCAAAATTCTTTTGCTTCTGTTTCTGCTGTTCCAGTCATACCAGCTAATTTGTGGTACATTCTGAAATAATTCTGTAACGTAATGGTTGCATACGTTTGAGTAGCAGCTTCTACTTGAACGTTTTCTTTTGCTTCAATCGCTTGGTGCAATCCGTCAGAATAACGACGTCCTTCCATTACACGACCAGTTTGCTCATCTACTAATTTAATTTTTCCTTCCATTACGATGTACTCAATTTCTTTTTCGAAAAGCGTATAAGCTTTTAATAATTGGCTAACAGAGTGAATACGTTCAGATTTGATACTATATTCTCTAATTAACTGATCTTTACGTTCAACAAATGTTTCTTTTTCAAGATTTTCTTTTTGAAGATTTGCAATCTCTAATCCGATATCTGGCATGATAAAGAACGTACGATCATCTTTTCCTGAAATTAAATCAATTCCTTTATCTGTTAATTCAATTGTATTGTTTTTTTCATCGATAACGAAAAATAATTCCACATCGATTTTTTTCATGTTTTTGCTTTGATCTTGCATGTAGTAATTTTCTACTTTTTGCAAGTGAGCTCTAATTCCTGGTTCAGAAAGGAACTTGATCAATGCTTTATTTCTAGGTAAACCTCTATGAGCTCTTAATAATGCAATTCCACCATCTTCCAATGCTTGTTTTGCATCTTTGCTATTATCTCCTGGAGAATTAATAACACTCAATAATTTTTTCGCATCCGTCAAACATTGAGTAACGAATTGTCTTTGAGCAGCAACTACATTTTCAACTCTTGGTTTTAACTGGTAAAACTCATGTTCATCACCTCTTGGTGTTGGTCCAGAAATAATTAATGGAGTTCTAGCATCATCAATTAATACTGAATCGACCTCATCGACAATCGCAAAATGGTGTTTACGTTGAACTAAATCTTCAACACTACTTGACATGTTATCTCTCAAGTAATCGAAACCAAATTCATTGTTAGTACCAAAAGTAATATCCGCTAAATAAGCATTTCTTCTTGCTTCAGAATTTGGTGTATGTTTATCAATACAGTCAACTGTTAAACCATGGAATTGGTACAAAGGTCCCATCCACTCAGAGTCACGTTTTGCTAAGTAATCATTTACAGTTACTAAGTGAACTCCTTTTCCTGAAAGTGCATTTAAATAGACTGGTAAAGTAGCAACTAATGTTTTTCCTTCACCTGTTTGCATCTCGGCGATATTTCCTTGATGAATTACGGCACCACCCATTAACTGAACATCGTAATGAACCATTTTCCATTCAACATCAGTTCCAGCAGCAGTCCATTTACTTAACCAAGTTGCTTTATCTCCTTCGATGATAATACCATCTTTTTTCTTAGCTAAATCTCTATCAAAATCTTGGGCTGTAACTTCTAATTTTCCATTTTCAGCCCATCTTCTTGAAGTTTCTTTCAATACAGCAAATGCTTCAGAAAGAATAGAATCTAATACTTCCTCAATTTTTTGATCGATGTCTTTTTTAAGAGCATCTATTTTTTCGAAAATTACCTCTTTATCTTGAACTAAAGTTGAAGCATCATTTGCTTTCGCTTCTAATTCTTTTACTTGGTCTTCTATAGTTTGTGTTCCGTCAATTACTAATTTTTGAAAATAATATGTTTTTTCACGTAATTGATCATCAGTCAAAGATTTGAATGATGCGTAAAATTCATTTGATTTATCGATGTATGGTTGGTATTTTTTACGATCGTTTAAAGATTTATCACCAAATAATTTTTTTAATATTCCTTGTATCATATCTGTTTAACAGTTTTTATAGCTTCAAAAATAGCTTAAATTTCTAATAGTATAACGTAAAATCACGTCTTTAATTCCCTCTTTCTATCGAAAATTGTTCCAAGAACAATAATATGTCAATTTGGCAGTTGAATTATTTACCTAAAAGTGTTTTAAACTCTTCTTTTCCTTCGATTGTTAACTTTAAATTATTAATCAAAAGTAATGCTCGATCTAATCTTTTTTCAGAACTTTTTACTTGAATTATGTAATAAATAATGTATCGTTGCATTCCTGGTTTTAGCAATTCAAAACGACGATTTCCTTCAATATCTTGTTTCAATAATTCTTCTAATTCTTCTGGGACATCAAAACCATATTTAGAAGTGTCTAATATCAGAGAAACATTGACTGTTTCGTTTAAATGAACAGAAAGTTGTTTCATTCTTGCAGTTGAAAGTGTGATATAACCTATTCCATCTCCAAGTGCAACAATTCCGCCTTGCCAATTTAATTGATTATTAATTGTAATGACTACTCGATGGTTCAATTTTCCTTTCTCAAACTTTCCATTTAATTGGCTGATTATTTCTACTGGAACTTCGATATAAAAAAGTTTCAATTTATCTAATCTATTAATTTCAGAAGTATATTCTATTTGATTTTCTACCATCTTATTTAACTATTCCAATGGCTAAAAATACAAAACCATTTTTTCTTATTCTTAATTCGTTAAAATAAATTCAATATGTGAAATTTAATGTAATTTTGTTGAACTAAAAGATTCGAAAAATGAAATTAGCAACTATAAAAAACAATACAAGAGACGGACAATTAGTCGTTGTAAATAAAGATTTGACATTGGCTGTTACAGTATCTGATATAGCTCAAACGATGCAACAAGCGTTGGATAATTGGAATGAGATTTCTCCTAAATTAGAAGAGGTTTATTCGAAATTACAAGCAGGTTTAGTTTCGAATACTTTTGAATTTAAATCAGAAAATGCAATGGCTCCTATTCCGAGAGCTTTTCATTGGGCGGATGGAAGTGCTTATGTGACGCATGTCGAATTAGTTCGTAAAGCAAGAAATGCAGATTTACCTGAAACATTTTGGATAGATCCGTTGATGTATATGGGAGCTTCGGATGCGTTTATTGGAGCTAATGATGCAATCGAAATTGAAAATGAAGAATGGGGAATTGATTTTGAATCTGAAGTAGCTGTAATTACAGATGATGTTCCAGCTGGAATTTCTGCTGAAGATGCTAAGAAAAGAATCAAATTGGTGACGATCGTAAATGATGTTTCTTTGAGAAATTTAATTCCAAATGAATTAGCGAAGCAATTCGGTTTTTACCAATCCAAACCTTGGACGACTTTTGCTCCAGTTGCTGTTACATTGGATGAATTGGACAATGCTTGGGATGGAGGAAAATTACATTTACCATTGATTTCAACGTTAAACTCAACAAAAATTGGTTCGCCAAATGCAGGTGTAGATATGACTTTTGATTTTGGTCAATTAATTGCACATGCTGCAAAATCTCGTTCTTTAATGGCAGGGACTATAATTGGATCAGGAACGGTTGCGAACAAAGGAAGTTTAGATGGTTCAAGCTGTTTAGCTGAAGTAAGATGTTTGGAAATCATAAAAGATGGTAAACCAAGTACACCTTTCATGAAATTTGGAGATAAAATTGAAATCGAAATGAATGATAAACAAGGAAATTCTATTTTCGGAAAAATTAGTCAAGTAGTTAAAAAATATGAAACACCTGTATTGAGTTAAAATTCATATTTCTATAATATTTTAAGCCAATTTCAGAAATGACATTGGCTTTTTTGTTTCTTGATAATTAAATTGTTAGATTGCTTTGTCCACTTTTTTGTCCACCAAAAATATTTTTGTCTGAGTGTTGTCTACTATGGTTTTTAGTGATTCAAAAGAGGTTCGAATACTTTTGATTTCAGAATTTAAAATCTATAATTATGAAAAAAAGTAATCTTATTATTCTTTTAATTGTCTTTTTGAAAATAACTTCATTCATCAATGCTCAAACATGTAAAGAGGTGATTGGGTATTTTCCTAATTGGCAATGGTATGACCGTGCAAAACTTGTAAATCCAAGCTCCATTAATTATGCAAAGTATTCAATTATTAATTATTGTTTCTTTAAGCCTGAAACTTCAGGTTTAATTTCAAGTACTGATTCTTGGGCAGATGAAAATTTACTAAAAGGTCAAATTAATTGGTCAACTACACCAACATCTTATTATCCAAATACTTCAATCGTTCAAAACGCACATAATGCAGGGACAAAAGTGATGGTTTCTATCGGTGGTTGGACGTTATCTGATAATTTTCCATCAATTGCAGCAAGTGCAAATAAAAGGGCAGTTTTCTCAAGTGAATGCAATCGTTTGTTACGAGAATATAATTTTGATGGAATTGATATCGATTGGGAATATCCTGGATTTGCAGAACATTCAGGAACTGTAAACGATAAACAAAATTTCACATTGCTACTACAACAGATTAAAGATTCAATTACAAGTCAAGGTTTAAAATTGAATAAATCCTATAAATTATCAGCTTGTTTTGGTGCAAGTGAGTCGCATGCATCAAATATAAATTGGTCCCAAGTAATTCCGTTATTAGATATGATCAATTTGATGACTTATGATTTTTTTGGAACGTGGGATTGTAAAGCAAATCATAATAGTCCTTTATTCGCTCCTGGGCAAGGAGACCCAACCTTTAATTTAAATGCTGCATTTAATTTATTGACGCAAACATATGCTGTTCCTTCAACAAAAATTAATTTAGGGATTGGATTTTACGGTAGATCCCAAATGGGTGCAACAAGTTTATATGGAACTACGAATTGCACCGCAAATTCATCGTTATATGTTGAAGATGAAGGTTCGCCTTTATATTATAATGTTATGAAAAATTCTAATTTGTTTAATGAATATTGGGATCAAGCAGCTCAAGTACCCTATTTACTTGGTAAAAATGGAACGACTGCAGCAGGAACATTTGTTTCGTTTGATAACAAAAAATCTGTAGGAAAAAAAGCGGAATACATCATGTCAAATAATGCTAGAGGTGCAATCATCTGGGAATTAACGGGTGATTATATAGAAACTTCAGTCGGTTCAGGTGTTATAGGATCAACTCCTTTAGTTGATACATTGAATTATGTTTTCTGTAATTATTCAACGAATCCTCCAATTGCACCATCAATAAATTCAGTGACTCCTAGTTCCAGATGTGGTTTGGGAACAGTTACTTTAAGTGCAACAGCTTCTTCAGGTGTGATTAATTGGTATGCTAATTTAAACGGTGGAACTTCAGTAGGAACAGGAAGTTCTTTTACTACGCCAAATATTTCAGCAACAACATCTTATTATGTAGATGCAACAGATAATGGCATCACAAGTTCTCCTCGTCAATTAGTGATGGCTACTGTTAATTCTATTCCTGTTGTAACTTTGAATTTAATTTCTGATAGTATTTGTTTAAATGCTTCTCCAAGTCAATTAAACGGAGGAACACCAGTAGGAGGGACTTATACTGGGACAGGAGTATCAAATGGTATGTTTAATCCTCAAGTTTCTGGTTTAGGTAGTTTTACTATCGGATATTCTTATTCAGAATTAGGTTGTTCAAATTCATCAAATCAACAAATGATTGTCTACAATTGTGCAATTAATGCATTAGGAGAAAATGATATAGTAGATCGAATGAAAATCTCACCAAATCCTACGAATGCGTTGATATATATAGAAGTGAATACGTTAAGCCCTTTTGAAGTTCAAATTTTTGACATGAAAGGTTTAATTGTATATACAAAAATGATAGATCATAATGCGAATGAGCTAAACATATCTGAATTAAATGCAGGAGTTTATGTTTTGAAAACAAACATTAATGGAAAGGCATTTCATTCAAAATTAATTAAACAATAAACTTATAAATAGAAGCGAATTTAAATGTGAAAAATTCGCTTCTATTTAAATCTTAATACAAAATCATCAAGACTTAGATTTTCATCAAGTGCTAATTTTTTCTTTAATCGATATCTACTTTTTTTGACGCTATCGGTTGAAATCCCTAAAATAGAAGCGATATCTTTTGTTGAAATTTTAAGTTTTATCAATAAAAACAATCTTAATTCTGCTGCACTTAGATCAGTTATCTTTTGTTTTATTTTGAAGATGAGGTGAGGGAATATTTTTTCAAAATCAACCTGAAATTGTTTCCAATCATTTTCAGTTAAAATTTTCATTTTAGTTAATCGTTCTATCTCTGAAATGACTTCAAAAGATGAATCTATATTTTCAGCTGTTAATTCAGAATTTAGTTCATCAATGATTGAATTTTTATAAATTATTTTTTTTGTAAAGTTTTCGATTTCAATTTCTTGAATTTTATTTTTCGCAATTAATAGTTGTCTGTTCTTTTGATTTCTAAAATATAGAAACAGAAAGGATAATGTTACAAGAATTAAAATTAACAAGAGTATAGTCGCTTTTTCTTTTTCGACAGTCTTCTGCTTTTGTAATAGTTTAATTTCTTTATTTTTTTTGTCATTTTCATATGTTATAAGTAATTCATTGATGTAATTTGTTTTTTGAGAATTTTTGATTGAATCATTTATAGATGAATATTTTAAATGGTATTCCAGTGCTTTTTTAGGATTGTTTTTTGACGATTCAATTTTAAACAATGCGTAGTAACATTTTTGACTTAAAGCTTGAAATTCATTTGATTTTATACTTTCAAGAACTTTCTTTAAATCAGTTTCAGCTTCAATAAAATTATTAGCAGAAAGATAACAATTGCCACGATTGTATAACGTTGTGTTTATTGTTGAAGGTTTAACAGCTAATAATAATGATTTATTATACATTTCCAAGGCTTTATCATATTGTTTTAGCTTGAAATAAATTAACCCCAAATTATTGTAGCATTCACTTTTGCCATAAATGTTATTAATTTTCGCATATTGTTTTTCAGATAATGAAGAATATAACAATGCGCTGTCTAGTTGTTTGTTACTGCAATAAAGACCGCCAAGAAATGAATTGTCTGATGCTATTTCTGATGCTTCTGCATTCGATTTAATATGAAAATCAAGCACATCCTTCATATTTTGAATAGCCTTTTTCCAATTTTCTTGCCTTTGATAGTTTGTCGCTAATCCATATTTTATAGAGTAGTAGCGATTTTTATCGTTTTGTTTTTCAGCAATTTTTAGAGCTTTTAATCTAGCTTTTAGACTGCTTGTTTCATTTCCGATGACTTGTTCAAAATCCGCAAGATTGTCATAAATTTGAGCCAATTCATCTTCATAATTGTGATTAATTGACAATTGAATTTGTTTCCGAGCACATTCTATTGATTTATGATATTCGCCTAAAAAATAATAAGCATTTGATTGTGCGAATAAGGCAAATATTTGGGATTTATAATTTTTCTGATTTATTAATTGGTAATAATTAGCATGTTGAATAGCTAATTGATTTTTGAATTGATAGTTTAATTTTTCTAGAAAAGGTTGATAAATACTATCAATCACATTTTCGTCATAACCAAATTTTAAGCGATTATATGTTTTGTGAGGATGAAGTGTGTCAACTAATTTTTTTAATTGCAGAATATTTACATTTTCAAAAGCTGTAGATTTCTTTTTTTGTTCACAACTGAAGAAAAGTGACAATAATAAAATACAGAGAAAAAGATTTTTCATCACAAAAAGTTGAAGTAATTAATAGTAAGTCTAAAATAATGATAAATACAACTTCTCAAGATACAAAAATCATCTATTCTTTTAATCCATAAACACAAAAAGTCATTCAATTTTTACATGAATGACTTTTGTTTTAAGGGTTAGGTGAAAAATTTATTCAAAAAATGTATATTCAAATTTTGATTGACTGTTCATTTTTCGATTCTGAAAAAAATTAGAAGTAGCTATTAAATTTTGATTGTTATAGGTGTAGTTTCTTTCTGAAACAATTGATTTTCTGAAAGTATAACGAATGCTATAATTTGAAGTTAATAGTTTCATTTCATTGTAAAGTTGAATCGTTTCAAATCGCAATTTCCCCTTTTCACTGAATGTTTTGTAAATTGACTTGAAATCATTTTTCTCTGATTCATATACTTTAATTGTATCATTTAAAAATTGTTCAGATTTATAAAAAACAGAATCTTTTGTGAAATAAGATTTATGTAAATAGGTCTTTTCTTTGTCTGTTGTTCTATTGTAAATGATGTAACTTCCATTTGAGCTGTTTTCATTCCATTTACAAACACTTTTTTCATCAATTTTTTTATTAGGAACTATTTCTCCTTCGGGTTTACAATCATAATTCCAGACATTCTTTAATTTTCCATTTACATATCGTTCAGATTTTGTTAGCTTATTGTCAGCATCTAAATAATACTTCATTTCAGAGCTGTGTTTTAAGTTTTTTCCGAACTTATTTAATCGATTGGTAACAATTCCTGCTTCATTTTTTGTTATGATTAATTCTGATATTATTTTCCCATTTCGAAATGATTTATAGCCCTTTAATTTATTCCATTTGTCATATTCGTAAATGTTTTCAGTAGTATCTTTTTTATAGATGCTTCTTGATTGAGTAACAATTGTATCGTTTAAATAGGTTGTTGTAAAATGATAGTTTTTTGATTTTACAGAAATTATTCTCCCGGCTTTATTATAGGTTTCAATTGCAGGGTTTTTATCTATCTTACCTTTTTTTAAAACATCGATAGATTTACGTTCTTTGATTTTGTGATCAATTCGATATTGAATTACTTTTTTGTCCTCCACAGAGTTACCATATTCAAGATTGTTGGAGATGGAATAGATTGAATAATTCATTTGAAATTGATAGTATTGACTAAAAATGGTTGTTTTTAAAGTCAATAAAGTTAAGATAAGAAAGGTTTTTTTCATAAATCTGATTTTAGTTATTTTAGGTATAACTGTAAAATTAGTAATTGGTTACAAGCTGTTTTGAATTTTTGATTTTGAATTTTAGATTTTGAATGGTAATTTTAAAATGGATTTTTTTTCAAACACACAATATATTATATAGATGAAAACTTTAATTATTCTTTTGTTTGTAATGACTTTTTCTCAATTGTTCGGTTTGATGACACCTACACAAGTGGTTATGATTCCAATGAGAGATGGGAAAACATTAGCAGCAGATATTTATATTCCAAATACAATTACAAATGGTTCAACGATCTTAATTCAAACACCTTACAACAAAAACAATTTTAGAAGTGGCTTACCTCTGGGAGTTATTCAAAATTTGAATTCAAGTAATTTTATTTGGGTGGTTGTTGATTGGAGAGGTTTTTATGGTTCAAATGCTGCTACAATTGCTCAGCCAAATAGGGGAGAAGACGGTTATGATGTTATTGAATGGATTAGTTCACAAACTTGGTCTAATGGAAAAGTTGGAACATGGGGTCCTTCTGCGCTTGGACAAGTTCAATACAACACAATGAAGGAAGGTCATCCGAATCATGTTTGTGCAGTACCTTTAGTTGCACAACCTCAAACGGCTTATGATAGTTATTATTACGGAGGTGTATTAGAAAAATCTAGATTAGAACAATTAGATGCTTTAGGTTATGGGTTATCTCCAGTTGTATTAGCAAATCCATACGATAATGTCTCTTGGCAATACACAGCAAATACAACTTGGTATCCTCAAAATATTTTAATTCCAACGCTACAAGTTGGAGGTTGGTACGATCATACAATTGATAAAATGTTGGATTGGTATCCAGCAACAAGAACTCAATCAGCTTTAGCGGTTCGAGATAAGCAATGGTTATTAGTTGGACCTTGGGTTCATGGAGGAACAGGAATAGCAAACGTAGGTTCATCCACTCAAGGAGAATTAAGTTATCCGAATGCTGAACATAAAAGTGATTCAATGGCATTGGATTTTTTCAATTTCTACTTGTTGGATAGTGTCAATAATTGGGAGGCAACCTCAAAAATTACGTATTATCAACTAGGAGAAAATAGATGGAATTATTCTAATGGAACAACAATTGCAAATTCACAAATAACAGACTTATTTCTTTCTGAAAATGGTAATTTAATATCAACTACAGGAATTGGTTCTGATTCTTTTGTTTCCGATCCTAAAAATCCAACTCCAACAATAGGTGGAGCAACATTGAATCCAAATTTAGATCAAGGACCATACGATCAAGTAGCATTGGATAGTCGATCGGATTTAAAAACATTTGAAACAACAGCGTTGGCGAGTGATTTTACTTCTACAGGAAATATCGTTGCCAATTTGTCTATTCAATGCAATCAGCCTGATGCCGATATCGCGGTTCGTTTGGTAGATGTTTATCCAGATGGTAGAAATATGTTAATCAATGATGGAATCAGAAGAATGCGTTTGAGAAATGGGTATACGCAAGCTTCAGAATCATTTTTACAATCAACTCAAATTTATCCTGTAAATGTTGAATTACCATTTGTAAATTATACATGGAAAGCAGGGCATAAAATTAAAATTTATGTTAGTGCGAATAATTCAACTAGATGGGATGTAAATCTTCAAAATGGAGGAACAATGTATGCTGCTGGTGATACAAATACTGCAACAATTCAAATTCATCATAATGCAATCAATCCTAGTAAAATAACATTGGCCGGTCAAAATTTAGTTTTAGGAACAAACGAATTAATTGCAAACGATCAAATCCACATTTATCCAAATCCTGCAGAATCTGAAATTCACGTTTCTGTGCCTTTTGATTCATATGTAATTTATGACTTGAAAGGTCAATTGATACAATCAGAAACATTAATTAATAATCAAAGTATTCCAATTGATAATTTGAAAGAGGGGTGTTATTTGTTAAAAATCAAATCGTTGTCGAATGATGAAATAACAAGAAAATTTGTTAAATAAACATTCATCATTTAATATTCAAAACCTTCTTCAACCCAACTCTTTTTCGAGCAACATCCACTTCCATAACTTCAACTTCCACATGTTCGTGAAGTGAAATGTATTTTGAAGGATCTTCAACGTATTCGTTTGCTAGATTTGATTTGTGAATCAAGCCGTTTTCTTTGATTCCGATATTGATGAAAGCTCCGAAAGCAGTAACGTTTGTTACGATACCTGTTAATTTCATTCCGATTTCTAAATCAGCAATTGTTTTTATTTTCGAACTGAATTCTAACACTTTTGCCTTCTTACGAGGATCTCTTCCTGGTTTTTTTAACTCTTTGATGATGTCTTCAAATGTATAATTGTCTATTTCTGGAAAGTCTGTTTTTTGAATTGATTTTAACAATTCATCATTTCCAATTAAGTCGGCAACAGCAACTTTCAAAAACTTCGCTATTTTTTCTACTGTTTTATAATTTTCAGGGTGTATGGCAGAATTGTCTAAGGGATTTTTCGCATCTCTAATTCTCAAGAATCCAGCAGCTTGTTCGTATGCTTTATCTCCTAAACGTTTTACTTTTTTTAATTCTTCACGAGAAAAAATTCCACCATTCTCTTTTCTGAATTCAACGATGTTTTCAGCTAACGTATTCCCTAAACCAGAAACATAACTTAATAAATAAGGAGAAGCTGTATTTAAATCAACTCCAACATTATTCACACATGAAACGACAACATCGTCCAATGCGTCTTTTAAAAGTGTTTGTTGAACTTCATGTTGGTATTGTCCAACTCCAACAGATTTTGGATCAATTTTCACTAATTCAGCTAACGGATCCATTAATCTTCTTCCAATAGAAACTGCTCCACGAACAGTAACATCATAATCTGGAAATTCTTTTCTGGCAATTGAGCTTGCTGAATAAATAGAAGCACCATCTTCACGAACTACGAAAACATCCAAATCTCTATCAAAACGTGTTTTTTTGACAATAAATTCAGTTTCTCTTCCAGCCGTTCCATCACCAATTGCAATCGCATCAATTTTATACATTTGAACCAATTGAGCTAATTTTGCTTGGGCTTGAGCACTTTCATTTTGTGGTGGGTGCGGATAAATAGTTGCATTATTTAAAAGTGTTCCATTTTCATCCAAACAAACCACTTTA
>JAJTEO010000160.1 GCA_021300395.1 Fluviicola sp.
ACCAAACATATTTAATACTTCAACAATATCTACAATCATTTGCTCGGGACCACATAAGAAGTAGGCATCTGCTTTTAATAATTCTAAATTTTGTTTTATTGCTTCAGTGATTGAAGATTTATCCAATCTACCTTCTAAATAACCTTCAGCTTTTTCACCTGTTAAATAGTAATTTGTAGCAACAGCTTTTTGAGTATCTAATTCATTTTTTAATATAATTGAATTGATTGTTCTGTTACCATAAAACAAGGTCATTTTTTTTGCTGTATTTTCAATCGATTTTGCAATTGAAACAATCGGAGTAATTCCACTTCCGGCAGCAAAAGCAACAATTGTACTAGCTGATGATTCTAATTTAAAATTTCCTTCAGGTTTTGAAACGCTGATTTCCATTCCTTCTTCAGCAGATTTATTAAACCAAACTGAAACCGTACCATTTTTAATTTCTTTAACGGCAACAGCTAAAGGTTCATTTGGACCACTGCAAATAGAGTAGGAGCGTCTTTCCTCTTTACCATTTATTTCAATTAAGAAATTTATATATTGACCTGGAATAAAGTTGAAAGTAGATTTTAAATCTGCAGGAACATCTAAGATTACTTTTACAGAATCAGAAGTTACTTTTTCAATTTTATTAATGGTTAAAGAATAAAATCCTTTATGTTGTTTTTTACTTTCTTTTTTGAAAATTTTATTGAATAATCCCATAATTTTTAATCGTCAAATGATACTGTTAATGTTGGACTTGTAGGGTGAGCTTGACAAGTTAATATATATCCATTTTCTACTTCGTCTGGTTCTAATGCATAATTTACATCCATTTTTGCAGAACCTTCTAATATTTTTGCTTTACAAGTGCAGCAAACACCACCTTTACATGCAAAAGGTAAATCACCACCTGCTTTAGTTGCTGCATCTAATATAGATTCACCATCCGATTGCATCGCAACTTCTATTAAATCGCCATCAATAATCACTTTTACCATAGAGGCAAAAGATGGCTGATTCGATTCTTCTTTCACTACATTAGATTTATTAGTAGAAGTAGAGAATAATTCAAAATGAACATTTTTATCGTTAACACCTTTTGAATGAAAGAAGTCTTTCACGCTGTGAATCATTTCTTCAGGTCCACAAACGAACACTTCATCAACTGTTGATTCATCTAAAAAGGCATTGTATAATTCTTCAATTTTTTTAGCGTCAATTCTTCCTTTTTGAATTTTGTTACCAAGACTTTCTCTTGAAAGAACGTGAACAACTCTCAAACGATCCATGAAAGCATTTTTTAACGCTTCAATTTCTTCTCTAAAGATGATTGAATTAAATCCTTTATTACCATAAAACAATGTGACATTGCTATTAAGCTCTTCGTTTAAAACTGTTTTTGCAATAGAGAAAATAGGTGTAACACCGCTTCCTGCAGCAAATAAAACATACGATTTCGAATTGTTGTTTTCAATAACCGCATGAAAATTTCCAGTTGGAGTCATTACTTCTAATGATTGTCCAACAGTTAATTGGTTATTTGCGTATGTAGAAAATTTACCATTTTCAATTTGTTTAACCGCAACTCTCCATTCATTTTCATGAGGAGCTGAGCAAAGAGAATATGATCGACGAGTATCTTCCCCGTCAATTAGGGCTTTTAATGTTAAATATTGTCCTGGTTTAAAAGTGTAGTCTAATCTTAAATCAGTTGGGATTTCAAATGCTATTGAAACTGTGTCTTCAGTTTCTTTTCGAATGTCAGAAATCGTAAGTGAGTGAAACTTTGGAGTCATTCTTCGTTTTATAATTTATACGCGAATTTAAGGAATTTTTATTAATTCCGATTACAAATCGGTAGATTACAGATTGCAAATTATAGATTAGTCTTCTAGAATTATTTCATTTCTGTAAATGTCTTCCAAGGTTTCTCTTTTGCGAATTAATTTTGGTTCTTTATTTACGACCAAAACTTCTGCAGGTCTTAATCTTGCATTATATTGATTACTCATGCTGAATCCATAAGCACCAGCATTCGGATCAAATGATTTTGTCCGCTATTTACACCGACAAAAACAGTAGAAGTCGTTTGTTTTATAATTGTTGCTTGAACAATTAATTTTCCACTTTCACTAACGATATATTTTCCTGGTTCAAACCAAAGTTCAAGTTCACGGCCATAATTTTTGCAGAAATTTCTAAATGAATCAGCAATTTTTTTTCCAATCAATTCAATTTCTGTTACGATATCACCTTCTTTGTAAGGAACTTTAAATCCACTTCCGAAATCTAAAAACGTTAAATCAGGAAATTCATTTGCAGCTTCATATAATAAATCAGCTCCACGTAAAAACACATCTGGATCAAGAATATCACTTCCAGTATGCATATGCAATCCATTAATTACGATGTTGTAATGTTTTGCAATACGAACGACATGTTTTAGTTGGTAAAATGAAATTCCAAATTTTGAATCGATGTGACCAACTGAGATATTGTTGTGTCCGCCAGCAAAGATGTGAGGATTGATTCGAATGCAAATAGGAATTGTATTTCCATATTTATTGCCGAATTTTTCTAAAGTAGATAGATTATCGATATTTAAATGAACACCAATCGAAATAGCTTCTTCAATTTCAGTAAAATCGACGCAATTTGGGGTGTACATAATTTGATTAGCTTCAAATCCTGCTCTTAAACCTAGATGAACTTCTTCAATTGAAACAGCATCTAAACCAGAACCTTCATTTTTTAATAATCTTAATACATTAATATTGTTTAGTGCTTTTAACGCATAATGTAATTTCACATCGATACCATCGAAAGCATTTTTTAATTTAGTATATTGATTTTGAATTGTTTCAGCATTGTAAACATAGGTAGGTGTACCGAATTTTTTAGCCGTGTCGAGAAGCGTTTTGTTATTCATAGTTTATTTTTAAAGTGCAAAGGTACAAATTTGGAATCTATTTTTGTTAAAATAATAATTAAATGTTAAAATAATAAAATGCTTTCTAAAAGGTTTTCTCTGAAAATAAGCAATTTGTACAATAATTTCTATAAATTCGCGTTAAAGTTCAAAATAAGAAATGAGAATATTAAACAGTATAGTATTTGTTTTATTAATTGCTTCAGCTACTTTTTCGCAAAGAGTAACTTCATATTCTAGATCAGAATTAGGCGTTTTTATTGGAGGTTCATACTATATTGGCGATTTAAATCCATACCAACATTTTACATATTCGAAACCTGCAGGTGGATTGATTTTTAGATACAATGTTCATTCTCGTTTAGCTTTGAGATTTAATGCACTTTATGGGAATGTAAGTGCTGATGACAAATATTCTAAAAGAGAATTATATAAGAATCGTAATTTAAACTTTAAATCTTCCATTTTTGAATTTGCTGGAGGAATGGAATTCAATTATTTTCCATTTCAAGTGGGACATCCTAGATATAAAGGTACGGCTTATTTGTTGGCTCAAATTGGCTTTTTTCAAATCAATCCAAAAGCAACCGTTAATGGAAAGGATGAGTTACTAAGACCTCTTGGAACAGAGGGGCAGGGTTCGAGTTTATCAAGTAAGAATAGATATAGTCTAACACAATTGTGTATGCCTTTAGGAGTTGGAGCTAGATTAACATTATGGAAAGTAGGGACTTTAAATTTGGAATTTGGAATTCGAAAAACTTTTACTGATTATCTAGATGATGTTCATTCAGATACATATATTGATGCAGTTTCTTTAACAAAGCAAAATGGACCTTTAGCCGGAAAAATGTCTAACACTAGTTTAGATGGTAATCCATACGGTAGAAGAGGGAATTCTGTTACCAAAGATTGGTATGTGTTTTATGGATTTATGTTGACGTTTAAATTGGGACGCCATTCTACATGTCCATCTGCTTCGTAATTAATTTGTAGTCCAATTTTCATTATGTTTTCAATAATTAAAAGCAGATATAAATTTGCTTTTTTAATTTTATTTCAATTATTTTTATTTCGAAATTATCTATTTCCTTTTTTAGCAAAAAGTATTGTTGTTAGTGGTGTTAGTTGTACTTGTCCGGATGCTGAAATTATTGGAGGAAAATCATATTTAAAATCAATTACACCTGATAGTTTATTAAAATATAATCTTGATTTTTCGGAAATTTATTTCACTAATAGGATTAGCATTTCTTCAGATCCAATGGGTATTCATGAGTATATGATTAAAGGAGATGTTGTTGGTAAAGAAAGTATAAGTGAAGAAGATAATCATTATTATCCTTTATTTAAAATTGAAAGTTATTCTGAAACTTTTTTATTTGAAGTTGTTTCATTGTTGTTAAGAATATTAATATTATTTCAGTTGTATCTATTCGTTACAAGAATGCTTTCTCAAAAAAAGACGATTCAATAAGTTATATTTTATTAAAAAAAAATCCCCACATTTCTGTGAGGATTTAATTATGATTTCTTTAATCTTATTTCTTATCCATTAATTCGATATCGAATACTAAGTCAGAAAAAGGAGGGATTGCACCTGGTCTTCCTTGTTTACCGTAAGCTTGGTAATAAGGGATGATTAATTTTGCTTTACCACCTTTTCCAATCATTCCGATTCCTTCTTCGAAACCTGGAATCATTCTGTTCACTTTGTAAACAAAATCCATTGGAGCGCCTCTATCATAAGAAGCGTCAAATTGTTTTCCATCCGCTCTGAAAGTACCTCTGTAATGTAAAGAAAGAGAATCTCCCATTGAAGCTTTTGGTTCAGTTCCTGCATTCTCAATAATGTAAACTAATCCAGATTCAGTTTGCTTTGCTGTTGGATATACTTTCAATACTTCATCAAACATGAATTTTTTGTAATCTGTTTCAGACATTGCACTTAACTTTTGAAAATATTCAGTTTTCTTGTCTTCTTCAGCTTTGATTTTATTGTATGAATCTTTGAATACTTGAGTTGCATCCCAAGCTTTCGCTGGTTTCCCAACTCGGATGATTTTAACCGTTTTCATCGTGTCATTTTGAGTAATTGCATCAACAATGTTTTGACCTTCAATTACATGTCCAAAAACAGTGTGTTTTCCATCTAACCAAGGCGTTTCTTTATGAGTGATAAAGAATTGACTTCCATTTGTAGCAGGTCCAGAATTAGCCAT
>JAJTEO010000161.1 GCA_021300395.1 Fluviicola sp.
TGGGGAAATAAAGAGAGCAAAAATTGAATTTGATTTAATTGAGGATCTATCTAATAAATATATTGTTGCAACTGAATTCAAAACATATTTTTTAAAAATTGGTAATGTAAAAAAGTTTAATGATTACGAATATTATTGTTTGAAAATCATTGAAAATATAAATTCTAAATCTAAGAAACTAAGGTTGAATTTGGTTTTAGTAGAAAGTTTAATAATCCAAGAAAAGGCATCTTTTGCAAAAATCTTAATTCTCGAAATGATAGATGAATTAAGAGAAATAGAAAATGATTCAGAATATTGTGAATTGTTGCGAAAAATCATAATAATACTGAGTAAATTGAATGAAATAGAATATCTAGAGTTTTGTATTGGCCAACTTGAATCGTTCATTTCTGATTTGTGGATAGATATGTTAAGAGATGACGAATGTTTGAAAACAGTTATGTTTTTAACTGAAAATAATTTATCAGAGTATGCCATAAAATTTACTAACCTTATGGATAATTCTATTTTGAAGTTTAGAGCTAATTTTTTGTTTGAAAATTCAGAATTTGAAGATTCTATCGAGAGTGATTTAATTCGGGTAGCTAAGGACTCTGCTTGTTTTGAAGAAAAGTCAATGTTTTTAAGTTCATACGTTTCTGAATTAACACTAAAAAATCAGGAATTACCAAAAAAAATTATAGCACAGTTTTTTAAAAGTGATTTTTATAATGAGAAAATAAAAAAGGAAATACTTTTCGATTTAGGTTTGATGTTTATCAATCAAAATAAAATTGATAAAACGAATCAAATCGCAAATAATTATTTTCTTGACAATATCTTTGATTATCATAGTTATTTCGCTTTACAAGAAAAAATTGTTGTTTCACATGTCAAACGAAAACAATTTAAACTCGCTTTAGAGCTCATTAGAAATACAAATGATTTATCGCGACTAGATTTATATCACACATTTTGCAATGAAATTTTAATGAACAATAATTATATTTTGCCAGAGATTCTTAAAGAAGCGCAAGACTTTGCTGAATTAAAACTCAAATCTAGAAATCAAGAAAAAAGTTTCTTTCTTCCAAGATACCATTATTCTTCTTGAAACTAAAAATAAACGGGAATTAACAAAAAAAATAAATTTAAATCTTTATGAATTAGTAATTCAAAGTTTAAAACATGAAGATGTTTTTACGGACAGTCAACTATCTGAAATAATTACCTTCTTTTTAAATTGGAAACAATATGATATTGCTCAAAAAATTTTGAATTATGTTAAGGATGATTTTTGGATTAAAACTTCGAATGTAAACTTTTTAATCGAACATTTAAAAGATGAAAATATTAACAAAGCATTAGAGATTTTGAAATTATGGGAAAACACAAACATACATGATAAAATGATCAGTAAAATTTGTATTCGTTTGTTTTTTATGAACCAACAAGAATTGTTTCAGAACTACTTTAATAAAATTAATTCTAGTGAAATAAGATTGAATTGTTGTCGTGAAATTTCTTTCGAAATAGTATCTTTTGCAATCGAAAAAAAACTTTATGAGAAAATTAATTTTTTAAATATTGATGAGTTTAAACAATCGTTTTTTAGGGGTATTTGCGATTCGATAAAGTGTATTGATTTAAATCAATCTGTATTAATTCAAATGTTGAAATTACTAAAAAATGATTATGAACACATAAATATCATCTTTGAAAAGTTTTATTTTTCAATTGTGTTTTTTGGATCTCAAAATGAAATTAATCCAAATAAATTATCGGAGTATTTTCAAAATAATTGGGTACCTGAATTGAAAAATAATCTATTTACCTAGTTAAATCTGAAACTTATTAATATTTAAAAAATGAGTATGCAAATTCATCAAGTATCAAAAGAGAATATACATTTGTTAGAGTATTTGAAAGCCTGTTCTTATTCTATAAGCAAACAACATTACTTAGAATTAGAAAAAAGGCGCAAAAATAAAGAATGGGTTGGTATTATTATAAACCAGAAATTCAAGTGTTTTTATTGCCGTTATGATATTAGAAATATTCAGCAGTTAATTATAAATGGAGATTTAGGTTTGCGAAAAAGAGGCAGACATGGATACAGTGGGCTTCATTTCGAATTAGATCATAAAAATGCAAATAAGAACGATAATAGTGCTAAAAACTTAGTCGCGGCATGTTATTATTGTAACAATGATAAATCCAACACCATTTCTGATGAAGTATTTTTAAAATATTTTGGTCCACAACGTAAACTTACTTTTAAAAAATTATTTAAGGATAGTGGTTTGAAAGAAAGTGATTTGTTCGTTCATAATTTATCACTTAATTCTAAATAGGTTTTCATGATCCTCAAACCCTTCCCCAACCTCCCACCACGCCTACAACTCAAAATCCAAGCGCTGCAATCCGAAGAAGATGCTTACGCTGCTGATGAACTTGTTGAGCTTGGTGAGGAGATTCTGTCGCAACTCGCGGCGATGGGAATTGCTGCTTATTTGAAGCAGGCCAAGCAGAAAGAAGTTTTTAATGACTTTTTGATTTCGTTGTTTTTGTCGAATGGTCATGCGTATAATGCGGGTCCGTTGTACCGTTGGGCGGCGAATATGATCAAAGGTGCTGAAGGGGAAGAAGCGGCGCGTTTGTTTCCATTTTTCTGGGAGAAGAGGGAAGATGGTGCAGTGGTGTTAAATGAAAAAATTCATCATTTTGCGGGCTTGAGAAATGCGGTGATGCATGGTTTCTTTGTATTGCCACCGGAAAGGAATCGGGAAGAGGCCAAGCGGATGGAAGAGGTGTTGGAGCAAATTGCTGAAGCAACCTTATTTGAAACCAATTGGGGAGCATTTCACTTCTTAAACAAAACACATTTCAATGGCCATTGGAATATTCAAGAGGCTGCAGCTTGGAAGGTTTTTGAGGGGTGTGCTGCCTTTGCTGAATTGGCTTCTCGTATCCAGCATGAATATGCGTCTTCATTCCAAGAGGAGGAAGCGACTTTTGTTAAATTGCCGTGTATAGAAAATGCAAAGATTTCGGAGCAGCTGAAAACTTTTTTAAGTACCAAACAAAAAGGTGCTTTTGTCCTTTGGTCTGATGAGGAGGAGCAGGGCGCTAATGCCTACAGAATAGCCATCCAAACCGTTGAACTTGCAGGATATCAACCGTTGTTTTTTGCTTTACATGAAAAGGGAGCAAGTTTTACAAGTAGCTTCTTGCTGTATCAATTGGGTGCTTTTTTAATGCTACAAACCAACGACGATAAAGCAAGCAAAGACCCTTTGAAATACTTGAAAAACAACAAAGAAAAATTGGCATTCAAACCGGCTATTGTCTTACATCAATTGCATATTTCCTTATTTAACCCGGGTCATATTACTACGCTCTTCAATGAGCTCTATGCGCTTGGGGTTCCTGTCATTGCAACCAGCATGTATTACAGTTATTTAAAGAAGTTTGCCAACCAAACCTCTGATGAGCGTTCGTTTTCAAATGCAGCAACGCAAGAGCAAATTGAATGGTCATTGCATAATTACCTTCGTTTCAAAGGCCCTAATAAAGAGCAAGCGCAAGAAATCGAGGCATACAATCAGTTAAGAAAGGTTCTGGATCAATTATTTGTTACCTTACAAAAAGACAAGAAAGTAGTAGCACGTCGTTTCGCTGATCAGTATAAATTCCCCATTGAATATGTTCATGAAGCCTTTGCCATTTTAGCGCCGTATTTTCAAGAAGGGAAGGATGAGTTTATCAAAGATGAGGTGGATGAACTTTATGGTTTTCCGAAAACTATGGAAGAAAGTTCACATATCTTTTTAACTTTAGGTAGACGCGACGTCAAGCTCGAGTATCAGCATCGTGTTTTAATGTATAAAAATGATAATTTATAAATCAGCAAAAACAAGAAATATGGAAGAATCTTATTTTAAAAAATACTTTAAGGGTTTGTTTTCACTAAAAAAAATTGGAGTCAATGCATTAGGTGGCTTGGCACTAGGTATAAGTCTATATGTTATGCCTATATTAGAAGGTAATATGAATTCCAATCAACTAGATGCATCGAATTTTGTGTTAGGGTTTATTATAGGTTTTATTCATATTAACTTTATCGTTAAAGAGGCTCGCACAATCGCGTTTAATGATTTGTGGAAATTTTTCTTTCCATTAGGGATTATAGCAATGTTAGGTTATACTTTATTGGGTAATTAGAATATGCCAATAAAACCTTACTATATTCGCTTTCAGCAA
>JAJTEO010000162.1 GCA_021300395.1 Fluviicola sp.
TTTTTCAATGGTGTTTTCTGATATAAATTTCTATTTAGTATTAATACTTGGATTTGTAGTGTATGTGATTTGGGGGTTCTTACTGAATTATGTGTTAAGTCATCCGTATTTAAAAACAGAAAGCGAGAAAACTAAATATTTAATTGAACTTATTAATGAAAAATTAGTAGAAAACAGAAATGATCTTAATGCTATTATAGCAAAAATTGCAAAAGCAGAGAGTGATTGTTTATCATGTGATACAAGAATTCAACAAAAAGGGAAAGATATTTTAGGATATGAAACAGGAGATGTGCCTGTAAATGTATCTGCTTTAAAAGGTAATATAAGTGAATTTATGGGAGGTTGGCAATATTGTACCTATGGTAATTTTACATCAGAAGAAGCCTTACAATTGAATAACGACGCAATTAAAGCACAAGAAAATTGGTTAGAGCAAAAAATGAATCAAATTAATTCAGAAAACTAAAATCATGGAAACAAAAAACAAAAAAAAGAAAGACAGAAAACCGTTATATATCTTAGTAGGAGTTGTAACATTATTTATACTATTTGTTTATTTATTATCGGGTAGTACTACTGAAAATAAAGCCATTGAAGAAATTCAACTATGCACCACAACGAGCGAAGTCAAAGCTTTGTTTGATAAATATAAATTTGAGTTATTAGAAACCAATGACGATGGCGAAAAAGAAGTAGCATCAAATTTTCAGTTAGCCGTGCGTAATAAATTAAACTCATTTGATTTGACAGAAGAAGAAATACAAGAATGTATAGCATGGTTACCGCAAACAAAGAAGAATTTAAATATTATTGTGGTTCCAGATTTATCAAATAGAGTTCAATTGATTTCTAATCAAGTACAAAATGACAAACTTGTATTAAATACCATTTGGAACTCTTTTCAGGAGGTTACAAAGTTTAAGCAAGATTCAAAAGACAATTTAATAATTGACACTACTGACCCAGAACAAGCAAAAGGACAATTTTATAAAATTGCCAATAATTTGCAACATGATTTATCTAAACACAAGGGCAAAAGCAATAGATTTTTTAACAAACTACCGATTCCTTTAATTCAAATATTAAATTCCAACAAAAAAGATTATTAAATTTTCATTGCAATAAAATTATACTTATTTTTATCAAAAATAAATTCAAAATGAAAAGAAATAATTTATCCTTATTAGCACTTGCCTTGTTAGTAATTAGTTGCTCAACCGCCCAAAAAGCGACCAAAACAGCTGATATTTTAGCTTATAAAAATTCCATCACTTCATCTGAATTGAGCAAACACCTCTACATTGTTGCCGATGACAATATGGAAGGTAGAAATACAGGAGAGCCAGGGCAAAAGAGAGCGGGTGAATACTTGATCAGTGAATATAAAAAAAATGGAATCAGTTTTCCTACTGGAGCAACAGATTTTTATCAAAAAGTTCCTTCTGAATTCATGAAACGTGGTTTTGCACCTAAATTAAACGATTCTGAAAATATTTGGGCCTTTATTGAAGGAACTGAAAAACCAAATGAGATACTAGTTATTTCTGCTCACTACGACCACGTGGGAATGAAAAATGGAGAAGTTTTTAACGGTGCTGATGATGATGGATCTGGAACTGTAGCATTATTAGAAATTGCACAAGCTTTCAAAAAGGCAAAAGATGATGGTTTTGGACCTAAGCGTTCTATCCTTTTCTTACACGTAACGGGTGAAGAACACGGTTTACATGGATCGCGTTTTTATTCTGAAAATCCATTATTCCCTATTGAAAATACGATCGCAGATATTAACATTGATATGATTGGAAGACGCGATACACTGCATCCAAAAACAAACAACTATATTTATGTAATTGGTTCAGATCGTTTAAGTAGTGAATTACACACCATTAATGAAGAAGTAAATGCAAAATACACCCAACTTGAATTAGACTATAAATACAACGACCGAAAAGACCCTGAGCGTATTTATTATCGTTCAGATCATTATAACTTTGCCAAAAAAGGGATTCCTGCTATTTTCTTTTTCAATGGAATTCACGCCGATTATCATCAGTCGTCTGATACACCCGATAAAATTGAGTATGATGCTTTAGCTAAAAGAGCTCAATTGGCCTTTGTACTCGCTTGGGAACTCGCCAATAGAACTGAACGAATCAAAGTTGATCGCGACGGCAAATAACAACACTATAAAAGCATTTGAAATTCAAATGCTTTTTTTTATATATACTTTTTTAATTCGGTGGCATCAATATTTTCATGAGAAGTATGATACACCACTACCCTATCCTTAAGCAATAGTATTTGAGGCGATTGATGTTGCACATTAAATTGAATAGCTATTTCATTTGAAATATCCCGATGATTTAATAAATCTAAATAATAGGGTGCTATTTTATCGTGCAAATCAAATTCACTCTCAAATTGCTTTAATGCAAATCTACTAATACTACAACGGGTACTGTGTTTAAAAATTAAAACGGGTTGCTCTTCCGATTGATTAACTATTGCTTCTAGTTGCTCTAGTTCTATTAATTCATTCCACTGCATAAATATTATTTTTTAAGTGCCAATTTGAGTCACTATTGATCAAAAAAGATGTTTTTTATTAAATTTTAAGTCATTTTGACCGATTTTTCATCAAAAAATATTCAAAAAACGCCAAATTGTCTAGTTATTTACTTTGGAACACATATTGTCCATATCATACAAAAGTAAACAACTTACAACAAAAAACATACAAAAAATGAACATCCATAAATTCACCATCAAATCGCAAGAGGCTTTGCAGCAAGCTCAACTCATTGCACAAGGTTTTGGACATCAACAACTCGAAAATGAACACATTTTCAGCGCAATATTAGAAGTGGATGAAAACGTTAAGCCCTTCATTTTGAAAAAACTCAACGTAAATGTAGAACTTTTCAAAAAAGTATTGGACAGCACGATTCAAAGTTTTCCAAAAGTATCAGGTAGTGAAATCATGTTTTCTCGTGAAGCATCTACAACTTTAAACGAAGCCGAAATCATTGCTAAAAAAATGAACGACGAATTTGTTTCTGTTGAATATTTATTATTGGCAATTTTCAAATCGAAGAGCAAAGTTGCACAAATTTTAAAAGATCAAGGGGTAACTTACAACGATTTGCAAGCTGTAATTAATGAAATGAGAAAAGGCGAACGAGTAACCTCAGCTTCTGCTGAAGAAACATATAATTCGTTAAATAAATATGCCAAAAACCTTAACGAACTAGCTAAAAGTGGTAAACTCGATCCAGTAATTGGACGCGATGAAGAATCGAATAGTTGATGGCGACGTTCCAGAAAATTTAAAAGATAAAATCGTTTTCTCCTTAGATATGGGTGCATTGATTGCCGGTGCGAAATACAAAGGAGAATTTGAAGAACGATTAAAAGCAGTGGTTAAAGAAGTAACTTCTGCCGATGGTGATATCGTCCTTTTCATTGACGAAATCCATACACTTGTTGGTGCTGGCGGCGGCGAAGGTGCTATGGATGCCGCGAATATTTTAAAACCTGCATTAGCTCGTGGCGAATTGAGAGCTATTGGTGCAACAACTTTAGACGAATACCAAAAATATTTCGAAAAAGACAAAGCATTAGAACGTCGTTTTCAAAAAGTTTTAGTCGACGAACCCGATACCGAAAGTGCCATTTCAATTTTGCGTGGTATCAAAGAAAAGTATGAAACACATCATAAAGTTAGAATTAAAGATGATGCTATAATTGCCGCTGTTGAATTATCACAACGTTATATTACCAATCGTTTTTTGCCTGATAAAGCTATTGATTTAATGGACGAAGCAGCTTCTAAATTGCGCATGGAAATTAATTCGAAACCCGAAGAATTAGATGTTTTGGATCGAAAAATCATGCAATTGGAAATTGAAATTGAAGCAATTAAAAGAGAGAATGATGAAACTAAGTTAAAAGTACTTGGTTTAGATTTGGCAAACTTAAAAGAAGAACGCAACGAAATTTTCACCAAATGGAAATCGGAGAAAGATGTTGTAGACGCTATTCAAAACGTAAAACAAGAAATTGAAGATTTCAAAATGGAGGCCGAACAAGCCGAACGCAATGGCGATTATGGAAAAGTAGCTGAAATTCGTTACGGTAAAATTAAAGAAACGCAAGAACGATTGGATACTTTGCAAATTCAATTAGCTGAAAATCAAGCCGGAACTTCCTTAATCAAAGAAGAAGTAACTCGTGAAGATATTGCCGAAGTTGTAGCGAAATGGACAGGAATGCCAGTGATGAAAATGCTACAAGGTGAACGTGAAAAACTACTGAGTTTAGAAACCGAATTGCATCGTAGAGTTGTTGGTCAAGAGGAAGCCATTGAAGCAGTAAGCGATGCGGTTCGTAGAAGTCGTGCTGGACTGCAAGACATGAAAAAACCAATTGGTTCGTTTCTATTCTTAGGAACAACTGGTGTTGGGAAAACAGAATTAGCCAAAGCTCTAGCCGAATATTTATTCGACGATGAAAATGCGATGACACGTATTG